>JAITJD010000015.1 GCA_031279085.1 Rickettsiales bacterium
AAATCCCCCAAGAGTTGCTAGCTTCGCCTATGGCTCAGCAAGCCAACTCTGTCCCCCTTTACCAAGGGGGACAAAGCAAGACCAAATTCTTGCGCCAGGTTTTGAACTTGATACACCAATGAGGGGGACTAATCCGAGCTTGGGGGTTAGCCCCTCTTGATAAAGAGGGGAGGTTTTCCGAGCAAGCTTTGCTTGCCGGAAAAGCGGGGAGATTTTTGGTTAATCATAACAGAGAAGATTTTTCTTTGTATTTTTGTTTATAAGAAAAGATTGTTTGTTTTTTACTATTAAGAATAAATCCTTCGTATAAATCATAAATTCTATTAATACCAACCCTTAACCACAAATCCCCCAAGAGTTGCTAGCTTCGCCTACGGCTCAGCAAGCCAACTCTGTCCCCCTTTACCAAGGGGGACAAAGCCAAGTTTTGAACTTGGTGTGCTAAAATCACTAATTAATTCAAAAAAATCACTAATTAATTCAAAGAAATCACCAATAAAGCATAAAAATATTTAAAGTACAAAAAATATTTTTTGACAATTTTTTATTTGACAAATACTTTAAATGTATTATAATTCGATTCGTCAGAGGATGAAAATCCCGCGATGTGGATGCCTGGCATCCAGCACGAGCCCAGAGATTCAGACTCCCTCCTACATTCTCTCTCCTCTGGACTTTGGGCTCAAATTATTTTTGCATTGGATTTCTGCATGTGCGGTAATTTAAAAAAATGCAAAACTTTTTTTTCGGTTTAGAATGTCCAGTTCTTTTTCTCCTTTCCTTCCTTTCTTGGGCATTCGAAAAATCCGCCTCGCTTTGAGGCGGATTTTTTTGTCTTACGGATTTTTTATTGCACGACCAGCTCTTTTCCTTTTAAATCAACCACGACCGTGCCGCCGTCCGATATGTTGCCGGACAGAATCATGTCCGCTATTTTATCTTCTAATTCCGAAGTTATCAGCCGCTTTAACGGGCGCGCGCCGAATACCGAATCATATCCGCGTTCAGCCAGCCAAGCGATCGCCTTGTCCGAAACATGCAGGCTGATGTGCCGCTGAGCCAGACGTTTTTCCAGCCCGCGCAACTGGATTCTCACAATGTCGCCCATTATGTCTTTGCCCAGCTGGTTGAAAGACACTATTTCGTCAATACGGTTTATGAATTCCGGCCTGAAATGTTTTCTGACCGCTTCAATGCCGGGCAGATTGCTGGTCATGATTATTATGGTGTTTGTAAAGTTTACAACGCGTCCCTGGCCATCGGTCAGCCGGCCGTCATCCAATATCTGCAAAAAGATATTGAACACATCGGGATGAGCTTTTTCAATCTCGTCAAACAGCAAGACCTGGTAAGGCCGGCGGCGCACATTTTCGGTCAGCGCCCCGCCCTGCTCGTACCCGACATACCCGGGGGGGCTGCCGATAAGGCGCGCGACCGAATGAGGCTCCATATATTCGCTCATATCAATTCTTGTCATGGCGGTGTCGTCATTGAACAGATATTCCGCCAGAGCCTTGGCCACCTCTGTCTTGCCTACGCCGGTGGGGCCGAGAAACATAAAGCTGCCCGACGGACGGCGCGGGTCGGACAATCCGGCGCGGCTGCGTCTGATTGCGCGCGCGACAACCCCCAGCGCATGGTCTTGACCGACAACGCGCCGGCGCAGCTGGTCTTCGATATTCAGCAGTTTGGACTGTTCTTCAACGCTCAGCCTGTCTGCCGGAACGCCTGTCCATTTGCTGACCACGGCGGCGATATGTTCGGGCAGAACGGTATTGTATTCCTTTGACTCTTCCGCGTTCATCTTTTTTATTTCTTCTTCCAGCTGCGGAATTTTCCCATATTGCAATGCGGATGCCTTTTCATAATCGCCGGCGCGCATTGCGGACGCCACTTCGGCCTTGGCCGCGTCCAGTGCGGCCATGGCGTCTGAGAGCCCGCGCATTTTTTTCTGCTCGGCCTGCCAGTCGGCGGTGAGTTTCTTTGATTCAGATTCAGCGCCGGCGATCAAGTTTTCCAAATCTTTCAATCGCTTTTTTGACTCGTCGTCTTTTTCTTTTTTCAGCGCCTGCTGCTCTATTTTCATCTGCATCAGCTGGCGGTCAACTTCGTCCAGCTTTTCGGGCTTTGACGCGATTTCAATCCGCACGCGCGCGGCGGCTTCGTCCATCAGGTCTATCGCCTTGTCCGGCAGGAACCTGTCCGTGATGTATCTGTCGGAAAGCCGGACGGCCGCGACGATTGCGGCGTCGGCGATTCTGACGCCGTGGTGGCCTTCGTATTTTTCCTTTAATCCGCGCAGTATGGATATGCTGTCGTCGACGGTGGGCTCGTCAATATAAACAGGCTGGAACCTGCGCGCCAGCGCGGGGTCTTTTTCAATATACTGCCTGTATTCGTCCAAGGTCGTCGCGCCCAGGCAATGCAGCTCGCCGCGCGCCAGCATCGGTTTTAGCAGATTGCCGGCGTCCATGCTGCCTTCGCCCTTGCCCGCGCCGACCATGGTGTGCAGCTCGTCTATAAATAAAATAATTTGCCCGCCGGAATCTTTGACGGCTTTTAAAATGGCTTTCAGGCGGCCTTCGAATTGGCCGCGGAACATCGCGCCCGCCATCAGCGCGCCCATATCCAAAGACAATAATTTCTTATTCAGCAGGCTGGACGGCACATCGCCGGAAATTATGCGGCTGGCCAAGCCTTCCACAATCGCAGTCTTGCCGACGCCGGGATTGCCGATTAAAACAGGATTGTTTTTGGTGCGGCGGGACAGTACCTGGATAGTGCGGCGGATTTCCTCGTCGCGGCCGATAACCGGATCCAGCTTGCCGTCTGCGGCCAGCTTGGTGAAATCGGTCGTATATTTTTGTATCGCTTGTTCCGGTGTTTCCTGTATCTCGTCTGGATTCATTGCAATGCTCCTTTTTAATATATATAGTCATGAATTTATCAAATTCAAGCTTGACTTTCGCCAGTTTTTATTATAAGTTAAAGCCCAGTCAAAAGGATTATAATATGCCACGCGTATGTAAAGTTACAGGAAAGAAAACTCAGGTCGGAATGAATGTCTCGCATTCCAAACGGCATACAAAGCGCACTTTCTTGCCGAATTTGCAAGTATTGAAATTTCACAGCGATATTTTGGGGCGCGATTTCTCGTTGCGCATATCCACCGCAGGCCTGCGCACATTAACCAAGCACGGCGGATTGGAAAATTATGTAATGTCAAAGCCGATATCTCGTCTGACCGAAGACATGGCCGAGATTAGAAAAGCGATTGAAAAGAAAAATGGCAAGCCGGCCGCGCCCGCGAAAAAGCCCGCGCACAAGCCGAATATTTCCGCAAGGCTGACAAAAAAGCTGGCCGCTAAAACAAAACAATAAAAGCGCGGCAGAAATAAATCTTACTCTGTTGAATTAAAAAAAATCGCGCGGCCGCGCGATTTTTATTTTGAATATTGAATCGCAAATCTCGCCTGGCGGGCCAGATTGGACAACAGCTTTATGCGTATCCCCGTTTTTTTCATATTCATTAAAAGTCAACTTTTTTACAGACCAAACAAAAACTTTTAGTTTTTCTTGACTTTACGGGCATAGCGATGCAATAATAAGGCACGAAATATTGGCCTTGTGGCGGAATTGGTAGACGCGCTTGACTCAAAATCAAGTTCTGCAAGGAGTGTCGGTTCGAGTCCGACCAGGGCCACCACTCATTAGACCCCTAAGAATTCCGCGGTATTTTTATACATTTATCTTTTGCTTTATTTCCCGAATTCTGGCCAGGATTTCCTGCAAATCTAAATTATCGCCAGACCCGCGGCCGCGATTGCTGACCTCGTCCGCTAAAACTATGCACAGGGTCGCCAGCAATGAATTCTCTGGCAGGGGGCCTATTTTGTCCAGTATTTCCCGCGCCCGCGCATCCACCATCTTTCCAAGGTCGATCAGACGCGATTCCTGGCCGTCCTCGCAGCCCATCGGGTAATTTTTATTCACAATCGGTATTGATACGACGCTCATGTAAAATTCTTTAATATATTTATCGATTTGTCGACCAGTTCGGCCGCATGCGAATTCTTGTCGCGAAGAACCCTTACCTGCTCGGTCAAAATCGCAAGCTCCAAATCCGTCTGCCGGCCGGCATTCACAGCAGAAGCGCGCAGTTTTTCAGCTGATTCTTCCAATGCGGACAACTCTTTAAAAATTTGCTGCTTAATATCCATTGCGTTTTACAGTTTAAGATATTTTTTTTATGCGTTCAACCCTAAAATGTGATATAATAATCAGACAACGACGCGAGAGAATATTTCAATGAAAACGAAAATTATTTATATTTCAGGAAATGAAACTTTTGACATTGCGGATGTGCGCGCCGCATTTGAAGAGGTGCGCAGCGCATTGAACCTGGCGCCGGATACAGTCATGTTCGGCGTTCCGGTGGATTCTGATGACGCCGGCTTTTCAAAAGCGCGCGATGCGGAAATCATGAAAAAAACAGAATCCGCGACGCCGCCGGCTGAAGAAACCGCAGAACCCAAGCCTAAAAGAAAAAACAGAGCAAAGCAGATTTCCACCGCGACGCAAGATGAAAACACCGCGCAGAAAAATGAGCCTGAAAAGCCGATTCCCATCTTGTCCGTATTGTCCGGCAATTCGGACGATGCGCCCAAAGCGGCCGTCGAACACATCGAAGTCAAGACTCTTTCCATCGACAAAGTCACCATTGAAGATATTGTTATAGACGAAGCGCCCGAAGAATTACAAACTTTGGAGCATCTGCTGGAAAAAGTCGCCCCATTGCGCGAAGACTTTAATGCCGAAGAATCAAAAAAAGAAGACGCGGCTCAAATTCCAGAACCGGATGCGGGCGCAGATGCGACTTTGGAGCAACTGGCCGCAGAATTTATGGACAAACAAGATGAAATCGCAACCGGCTCTGATGCCAAAACTGCCGGTAAAATCGGAAAATTAAAGAATATTCTGCCTTTTAAAAAAGCAAAACGCGAAGAATCCGGCCTGATGGGCGACCTGTTTGGCTGGGCGGGAATCGCCGCAAACGACGAAGAATTCTCAATACCCGGCTTTTTCACCAGATCCGCTTCAAAAAACTAGCAAGGCGGCGGCATTTGCAATCAAAAATGCCGCGGAATAAAACCGAGCGGCGCGAAAAAGCCCCACAAGGCCGATTTTGATGAATGATATCGCAAGAATTTTTAAAATACTGGAAAATTCGGGATTTAAGCCGATCGGTTCCGGAGGCGGGTTCATTTATCTGGAAGATCCATCATGCATTCTGCACAGTTTCGACACTTTTCGCGGATACGCGGAGATCGCAGTCTATTTTATCGCCGGAATACTGCTGTTCGGCTGGGCAATTTCATACATTCGCGGCTCTAAGATAGGCAGCCTGTTCGCAAATATCCGCAATATGGCGTTAATTTTCGGAGTTCTGGCGGCTTCGAATTTAACAGTCAATCTGATTTGGGGCGGCGATGTTTTCGCGCGCGGCTGCTCGCAAACCAAAGTGTCAATGTCAGAAATTCAAAGAATTTTGGATGCGCGA
>JAITJD010000001.1 GCA_031279085.1 Rickettsiales bacterium
CAAGAAAATAAAATCCGGTTCTCATATTTGCGCCCCGATTCAATCCGGCTTGATTAATTTTATCACACGATTTTTTATTATGAAAGCTTTTGAGGCTAAAAATTTTCCGCAATCTGATAGCGGGAAAAGCCAATTTTTAAAAACGCTGGCAGGCTGCGTTCGGAATTTTCGAACACCGTTTTTTTATCTGATTTCTGTTCACATCCCGCGGACGGATTTCCGCATGGGAAAAGGAGCGGGCAGAGCCAGAGAATCAACTGGCCGGACATATCGGAGTCTATGATTTATACCAGGATGCACAAGGGTTTGATGAACTTGCGGCGCAATGCAGTCATGTACATATTGCCGCATTGGATTTTTATGAAATTTTTCCGGCTCCGGCATGTCCGGCGACAAAAGAATCCGCGCGAAAATTTACAAAAAACCGGCTTGACGAATCGCAAAAGGCCTTTTGCGGCTCCCTTGTCATATCTCGTCGGTCTCCTTTGAAGCCAGCTTGTGAATTTCAACAAGCCCGGGCGCGTCCCCGCGAAAGCATTTATGGTCGCTGTTTGCGAATCCTGTCGCCTCGCGCACGCGCGCATCTCCAAAAAAATAGTCCAAAACCCGCAGAATCGGCGCGGTTGAGCGAAAGCTCTGCATCAGCGGAACTTCTTCGATCGTTCGGAAATTATTTCTTATCTGCGCCGCTATTTCATTCTTGCTGACTGAAAAAGCCTGCAAATCCGCGCCCTGGAAGGCATATATGGATTGTTTCGAATCGCCGACCACAAACAATGACCGCGCGTGATTTTCCAAATCGCCGTCTGCAAAAAAATCTCCGGAAAGCATTTTCAATATATCCCATTGCTCCGGACTGGTGTCTTGCGCCTCGTCGACAAGGATATGATTCAAAGACATATCCAATTGCGATAAAACCCACCCCATGCTGTCCGGTTTTGAAAATAATTTTCTGGTGTATAAAATCAGATCGTCAAAGTCCAGCATGTTTCTTTCAGCTTTCAAATCTTTATATGTTTTTGCAAAAGCCGCCGACAAATCAAAAAGCGCCATCGTGTCGGAAAAGATTTTTTCGTCAAGTCGCCTTTGGTTTATCCGATAAACACATTCTTGCTCGCCAGTCAAGTAATTTTTTCTTCCGACATTAAGATTTTTTGTGTCTTGTGATGTCAGATAAGCGTATTTATATTCATCAAAATCTATCGTTTTATCAATATATTGTTTGGTTAAGTTAACAATATTTATCAAATAGGCGGCCGGCTTTTTAGAGGAGTTTATATCATTTTCTGCATTTTTAACAATATTTTGTAATATTTCCGGGGTTGAGCCCGTTGGTTCCGGCGAATCCAAGTCAAGAAAATATCTAATTGTATCAATAAAATATTTACGAAAGCTAGATATGTTATCAATATGGAAGAATTGTTTGTATTGCGTTGTCAGCATACTTAAAAGGTCGTCAAGATAGTATTCGGACACCTGTCCAAGCATGTGTAAGAAAGCGGCTGAAACTTGATTATTTTCTTCTTTTGACAGACTGGCCGGCGAATTTATCAACCTATGAAACGCATCCGCCAGCAATATTTTCTGATTGGAATCCGAGACGAGCTTCCATGCTGGCGAGATGCCCGCCTCCATGGGAAATCTTCGCAAAATTTCTTCACAGAATCCGTGAATGGTTTTTATTTTCAGAATACTCTGGTTATCTATGTATTTATAAAAAATGCCTCTGGCGCGCCGCAGATCCGGCTCGGTCGCATTTTGGCCGGCCGCGATGTCTTTCAACAGACCGCGAAGCTCTTCGTCGTTGGCGGTCGCCCAATTGCGCAGGGCTTTCAGGATTCTGTTCCGCATTTCGTTCGCGGCGGCGTTCGTGTATGTCAGGCACAATATTCCGACATCCCGCGCGTCGGTTCTGAATAATATGCGCAGCAGCCTCTGCACCAAGACGCTTGTTTTTCCCGTGCCGGCGTTCGCCTGAACCCAGACGTTTTCGGACGGGTTGGCGGCCAAGTCCTGTTCTTTTGAAAATAAATGTTTTTGCGCCATTTTTTTATATTGCTCTGGCCTTTGCGGATATTCTATCATAATTTCCGAAGACTTCAAGTCGCGAAATCGCCGGCGCTGCCGCCGGCCGCGTTTCATAAAAAAATATTGAAAAAGATTTCTAGACTTTTTGATAATTTTTTTCTAAATTTGAATCTGAGCAAACGAGAGCGATATTATGCAGACACCTTTGATAATTTTAGCGGCAGTTTTTGGCGTGATGTTTCTGATTGCGGCGGGCGCGTTGTTTTTTGTGTCGCGCCGCTCGCAGAAAGTAATGGAATCGCTGCTGATGCTGATGACGCGGCCAGAGCGCGCGCGAATTCAGGACGCGTCCCGCGTGCTGCAAACAATCATGTCGGACGAAATTGAGAAAATCGAATCCAATTTCAAATCTATGCAGGAAACATTGCGGGCGCAGATCGGCGACGCGGTTGAATTAAAGAAAGAATTGTCCGTTCATAATGACAACCTGGTTTCGACGGCTAATGAAGCGGCGAAGAAGATTGCCGTCATGTCCCAACGTTTGGACAACACCGTCGCCAGCCTTCAGAATGCCATAGCGTCTGATGGATGGCGGGAAGTCGAAAAATCCACTGAAACATTTTCCAATCGTATCAATGACTTGCTGAATAGAATTGATACGACTTCCCAAGATACGGTCGACAAGGTCGCAAAGATTCAAAATCAGATTGACGACTGGATAGATTCCGGCAAAAAGCTGTCCGAACAACTGCGGTCGGATATGGAAGACAATATTTCACAAAAGAAATCCATGTATGATGAATCGGATATTATGCAAAAGAAACTGGAAGACTTGTCCAAATCGACCGCCGAAGGATTCAATAATGTAAAAACGGCTGCGGCGGATTATGAAAAAGTGATGGAAAAAAACGACGGTTTGCTGGGCGCTCAGATTCAAAAAATGGAAACATTTACAAAACAGTCCAAAACATTGCTAAACAGCCAGGTGAACACTTTGGCAAATACGGCGAATGTTGTCGGCGGCCAGGTTCGTCTGGCCGAATCGTCTATTGAAAGGCAGATAAAAAAACTGGTCGAGGCCGTGGAAAACCTCATGTCGTCCGCAACTTCCACCGAGGGCTCTGTCCGCAATGTATCGGTCGAGCTTTCGACTCTGACCAACCGGTTCAACGGCGAGATAAAAGAATTCGCGGCCAATGTTGTCGGCGAATTGAAATCCGTGTCGGGCGTCGCGAACATAACTTTGGAAAACACAAAGACCGCCGCCGGCGCGTTTTCCGAATCTGTCCGCGCTATGGCTTCGGGCGTTCGCGAGACTCTGATGGAAATGAACACGGCGCACACGCAGCTTTCCGGGCAGTCGGCCAATTTGATAAAAATGTCCAACGACACGACCGCGCAGTTGCAGCCTTTGTCGGAATTGATTGAAAAGTATTATTCGGCCTTGCCCGATTTGTCGCGGGGCTCGGTAGAAATGGCTGAGAATTTGGAAAAAATAGTCGCGGGCATGAACGACAAAATAAACATATTAAAGCAAACGGTGTCAGAATCCATGACCAGCATGTCCGATTCTTCGATAAAATTGGAAAACCTGTCGGGGCAGTCGCGCCAGCAAATGATAGACTTGATGTCCGATTACGCCAAGGCGGTCAATACTATGCAGACATTGAACAAGCAGATGATGGTCGCGCGCGCCACCGCGCCGATGGAAGCAATCAAAGCGGCGCCCGCCGTGCAGTTCGGCCGCATCAGCAGTCAGGATTTTATAAAGCAGAGCGAGCGGATGATAGAAAAAATGCACGAGCACTCGCTGGATCTGACGCGCAGCATAGGCGCTGAGATTCCGGACGCTGTTTGGAAAAAATATCATGCGGGCGATAAAAGCATATTTTCCAAATGGCTTGCGAAAATGCTGGCGGCGGCGGACAAAAAACGAGTGCGCGATTTGCTGAAATCGGATGCCGTGTTTCGCTCGCAAGCGACTCAGTTTGTCCGCGGATTCGGCAAGATGATGGCCAGTGCGGAGCAGGCGGACAATAAAGAAATGCTGATGGAAACATTGATGAAGACGGACTTGGGCGGCATTTATGCGGCTTTAAGAAATAATTTGCAATGAGGACGGCGGCAGATACATGAATGTGCCCCTCTTGATAAAGAGGGACAAATCTGAGCTCGGGACATGCCCCTCTTGGTAAAGAGGGGAGAAAAGCTTGGCGGCTTTGCCGCCCTTAGCTTTTCGGGGAGATTTGTGGTTAATCATAAGAAAGATTAATTTACATTTTTTAACTAACAATTAATAACTACCAACCCTTAACTAGAAATCCCCCAAGAGTTGCTAGCTTCGCCTACGGCTCAGCAAGCCAACTCTGTCCCCCTTTACCAAGGGGGACTAATCCAAGACCAAGTTCTTGCACCAAGTTTTGAGCTTGATGTGCCAATGATGGGGGACTAATCCGAGCTTGGGTTAAGCCCCTCTTGATAAAGAGGGGAGAAAAGCTAGGAGCTTGCGTTAGCCAAGCGACCTTAGCTTTTCGGGAAGATTTTTGGTTTAATAACATCAACCAAATAATCATTTTTTCTCAATTGACAACAGTCTGAAAATAGAGAATAATATAATCATAAAAGTTCTATAAAACTATGCCTAATCCAAACCACCCTTTATTTTCGGCGGTTTTTTATTTCTAAAAATCCCTGATTTCTGCGACATCTTGAACCCTCCGATGTGCCTAATCCAAAGGGTGGTTTGTTATGTACAATCTTGGGCATGATTATGGCTGTATCAGTCAATACAGCAGAGGGTGCGACAGGTTATGCGTGTTATTCTTCGACACCGACAAGCCCGACTTCGTGCAACAATTATATATACACCTACTACACAGACGGCTGGGCTGTTTTTGGCTGCACTGGCAGCAATGTCAGATTATTTTACGGCGCCAGCGGCTGTTCAGAAACATCTGGAACTTTTGGTGTTGCGGGCAGTCCAACATTTAGTGATAGCGGTGGAAAGAATTGCTGGTGCAGGATGTACGGGACAGACTTGGGTTCTGTGTCGGTTTCGTGGGTCTTCTACTACGGCTACGGCGGCGCGTCATATTGCGCGAATCACTGCGCGAGCAACTGCGCGGACGGCGCCGGGGCTTATTCCATCTTTCGGTCGGCGCTGTTTTCTGGTTAAAAATGAGGGGACTAATCCAAGCTTGGAGCTTAGCCCCTCTTGGTAAAGAGGGGAGGTTTTCCGAGCAAGCTTGCTTGCCGGAAAAGCGGGGAGATTTGTGGTTGAGTATAAGGATATAATTTTTTCGATTTCTTTTAATTAACAACTAACTAATAGATAATAATCAACATCTGCCAACCATCAACCACAAATCCCCCAAGAGTTGCTAGCTTCGCCTATGGCTCAGCAAGCCAACTCTGTCCCCCTTTATCAAGTGGGACAAATCCGAGACTGAATTCTTGCGCCAGGTTTTGAACTTGATGTGCCAATGAGGGGGAACTAATCCAAGCTTGAAGCATGTCCCCCCCTTGATAAAGAAGAGGACAAAGGTTGAATCCGCGATAGCCCCTCTTGATAAAGAGGGGAGAAAAGCTGGGCGGCTTTGCCGCCCTTAGCTTTTCGGGGAGATGTTTGGTTTAAAGACTTTGGCCTGGCGGCGCGGTTATTTTTTCTCTGAAAAATCCGCATCGCTTGTCTTGTCTTCGCCGGCTGCTTCCTTATCCGATGATTTTTCAGCTTCCTGCGCCGCCTTGTAGACAGCTTCGCCCAGTTTCATCGCTTTTTCCGTCAAAGCATCTGTTTTTGCTTTCAGGCTTTCCGCCGTCGCGTCCGGCTTTGCCAATTCGTCCGACAATTCCTGCTTGGCGGATTCAATGGCGGATTTTTCATCGGCGCTTATTTTATCGCCATGTTCTTTCAATGATTTCTCAATCGAGAATACGGCGGCCTCCGCGGTGTTTTTTGCTTCGGCCAATTCGCGTTTTTTCTTGTCTGATTCGGCGTTCGCCGCAGCTTCGTCAACCATCTTTTGGATATCCGCCTCTGACAAGCCGCCATCGGACTTGATGGATATGGCTTGCTCTTTGCCGGTGCCTTTGTCTTTTGCGGACACATGGACGATGCCGTTGGCGTCGATGTCAAAAGCAACCTCTATCTGCGGCATTCCGCGCGGCGCGGGCGCGATTCCTTCCAGATTGAACTGACCCAGCAGCTTGTTGTCGGCCGCCATGTCCCGCTCGCCCTGGAAAACGCGGATTGTCACGGCTGATTGGTTGTCTTCCGCAGTGCTGAACACTTGGGATTTTTTTGTTGGAATGGTGGTGTTGCGGTCGATAAGCCGGGTGAACACGCCGCCCAATGTTTCAATTCCCAGCGACAGCGGCGTCACATCCAGCAGCAACACATCTTTGACATCGCCTTTCAGAACGCCGCCCTGAATGGCCGCGCCCAAGCCGACTACTTCGTCCGGATTCACGCCTTTGTGCGGCTCGCGCCCGAAAAATTCCTTTACTGTTTCAAAGACTTTCGGCATGCGGGTTTGCCCGCCGACCAGAATCACTTCATTGATTTGCGACTTTTCGATGCCGGCGTCTTTCAGAGCCTTTCGGCATGGCTCGATGGTCTTGTCAATCAAATCCGCGACCAAAGATTCCAGCTTTGCGCGCGTCAATGTCGTGTTAAAGTGCTTTGGCCCGGCCGCATCCGCAGTCAAAAAGGGCAGGTTTATATCCGTGCCGGTCTTGGACGACAGCTCTATTTTCGCTTTCTCCGAAGCCTCCTTTAAGCGCTGCAAAGCCAGCTTGTCGCCGGACAAGTCAATGCCTGTCTGCGATTTGAATTCCGCAATCAGATGCGCCAGAATGCGCGCGTCAAAGTCCGAACCGCCCAATGCCGTGTCGCCGTTTGTGGACTTCACTTCAAACACGCCGTCCACGATTTCCAAAATAGAGACATCGAAAGTTCCGCCGCCCAGGTCGTAAACCGCGACTATGCCGTTTTTATTCTTGTCCAGCCCGTACGCCAGCGCGGCGGCGGTCGGTTCGTTTACTATGCGCAGGACATTCAGACCGGCGATTCGGCCGGCGTCTTTGGTGGCTTGGCGCTGGGAATCGTTGAAATATGCCGGCACGGTGATGACCGCGTCGCTGACGGTTTCGCCCAGATAGCTTTCCGCATCTTTTTTCAGCTTGGCCAAAATCATCGCCGATATTTGCGAGGGCGCGTATTTTTTGCCGTCGATTTCAACCCAGGCGTCGCCATTGTCGCCGGCGACGATTTTATAAGGAACGCGGGCCGCGATTTCTTTAACCGACGAATTATCAAAGCGCAATCCCATCAGCCGCTTTATTTCATAAATAGTATTTTCAGGATTTGTCACGGCTTGATTTTTTGCCGTTATTCCGATCAGATTTTCTCCATTGCCGGTGATGGCCACGATGGAGGGCGTTGTCCGCTGTCCTTCGGAATTTTCGATAATTTTCGGTTCTCCGCCGTCCATAAAGGCCATTGCGGAATTAGTGGTTCCCAGGTCTATGCCCAATACTTTCGCCATTTTTTAGACTCCTTCAAAAAATTTGCTTGCCTACTATATAGTTATCCGAAATACGATTTCAATATCCGTAGGAAAAAAAACAAAATAAAATAATATTTATAAAAAAATGCCCCGACTTTTTTGCATATCGGGGCGCTTTTCTGAATAAAAGGCCGTTATTTTTTCGCAGCTGCTGCGGGCGCGGCCGGTGCTGCGGGCGTGGACGATGCAGCGGTCTTGGCAGCTTCCGCTTCATCGGCCATTTTTCCGCCGATTGCAGCGAATGCCAATTCCTCTTGATGCAATCCTAATTCAACGCCGGCCGGCAGCTTTAAGTCCGAACCATGCACCGAATCGCCGATGCCCAAGTCAGCCAGGTCTATCACGATTTTTTCGGGTATGGATTCAATCGGCCCGACAAGCGCGACTTTGCGGATTGCAAAATTCAGCACGCCGCCCATTTTCAGTCCGCGCGACGTTTCCGAATTCATAACTTCTACCGGAACTATCACATTGACGGGCTTTTTTACATCGATGCGCTTAAAATCCGCATGAACCGGCGCGTCCGTTATAGGATGATACTGAATATCCATCAGCATCGCGCTTTCGTCGCCCTGAGATGTTTTGATTTCAAACAGCTTGGTCCGCAAGCCCGGCCGCTTTATCAAAAGCCCGAAGCTGCGGCCGTCCAGCTCAATCGCGACGGGAGATTTCTTTTCGCCGTAAATCACGGCTGGTATATTGTTTTTTTTGCGTACTTTGCGCGCGGCCCCCTTGCCGGCGACAGAGCGAATATCCGCATTTAATTGTATTGTCATCTGGTTGTCCTTTCGATGTTATGCGCGGCCTCCAAGGGTGCCGCGCGGATTTTGCATTTCTGGCGTTGATTGCCGATAGCGGAATGGATTATTTATTAAAAATTCGGAAAAATCAAGATTTTTTTAATATCAGAAAGCGCGCGCGGCCATAGGTCTTGTCGCGGACGACAGTCCAGTCCGCATCGGAAAAATCGAAATTCGCGCCGTTTTCCAATTCCCAGACAAGAATTGTTCCGGATTTTGCGGCCATGGCGATTTTCTTAACGAAAGCCGCGCCCAGGTCGCCGGCTGCAAAAGGCGGGTCTATGAAAACCAGGTCGGCGTCCGCGCCGTACTTATCGACAGCGGCGATGGCGTCCGTTTGAGACACCTCTGCCGCGCCGCCGATTCCGACCAGATTCTTTTTTATTGTTTTTATGGAATCGGGGGATATGTCGGTGAATTTCACTTTTATCGCCGCATGTCTGGATAAGAACTCTATTCCGAACGCGCCGCTGCCCGCAAAGGCGTCCCAAACCACATCGGGGGCGGCTTTTAAAGATTCCAGCATGTTGAACAGCGCGATCCGCGCGCGATTTTGCGTCGGCCGGGCGCCATCGGGCAGAGCCAGCCGCCGGCCTCGGTGCTTTCCTGAAATAATTTGCAATTTTGAATCCATGGCTTATACTTTACAATATGGATTTTATGAAACAAGCTTTAATTTTAGCAAAACGAGCCAAAGGGCACGACGATGTGCCCATAGGCGCCGCAATCGTCCGCGGCGGCCGCATAATCGCGCGCGGCGAAAACCTGGTGCAGAAAAAAAAGAACCCGATGTTGCACGCTGAAATCGTCGCGATTGGCCGCGCCTGCAAAAAGCTTGGCTCTAAGTTTTTGGACGAATGCGACATTTATGTCAGCTTGGAACCGTGCGCGATGTGCGCTGCTGCGATTTCATACGCCAGGATAAGCAGGATTTATTTTGCCGCGCGTGATGTCAAGGGCGGGGCTCTGCTGCACAATTCGCGCATATTCGACACCGACGCGCATTTGTGGAGGCCAGAAATTATCGAAATTCCGGAACATGCGGCCGAATCCGCGCAAATGCTGAAAGAGTTCTTTAATGATTTAAGAACCAGAAACAGCGGCCGAATCGCCGCCGCGCGGCCTGCGTATCAATGATTTTCCCGTCATTTCGCCAGGAATCGGCAGCCCCAGAATATCCAGCATGGTCGGCGCGATGTCTGACAACCCGCCATCGTCCGCGGAATATTTTTTATTCGACACGATGATAAAATTGACAGGATTCGTCGTATGCGCCGTCCAAGGAGCGTCATTTTTGCAATCCCTCATTTTTTCAACATTTCCATGGTCGGCCGTTATCAGCACCGTTCCGTCAAGAGCCAGAACCGCAGGAACCAGCGCGGAGAGCTGCGCATCCAAAGACTCCATGGCTTTTATCGCAGCCGATTCGATTCCGGTATGACCGACCATGTCGCCGTTTGCATAATTCAAGATAACCGCGTCAAAATCCGGCAAGCGCGCCAGCAATTCCGCCGTGATTTCCGGCGCGGACATTTCCGGCTTTAAATCAAAAGTGGCGACTGCGGGCGATGGCACCAAAATTTTCTCTTCGCCAGGAAAGTCAATGTCCCGTTCCGCGTCAAAAAAGTAAGTGACATGATTGTATTTTTCCGTTTCGGCTATGCGCAGCTGGGTCTTTTTATTCGCGGCCAGCACATCGCCCAAAGTGTTTCTTACCGCCACATCCGGCAGCAGAGCGGGGCAGAGCTTGTCCAGGCCTTCGCCGTATTGCGAAAAGCAAAGCATTCGCGCGCCTGTAGTCAGAATGCTGCGAACTATCTGGCGCGCGCGGTCGCTGCGGTAATTGCCGAACAAGAATCCGTCTTTTTCAGTCATGGCGGGCGCGTCGGCTATGACGGTCGGCTTGATGAATTCATCTGTTTCCCCGCGGGCGTACGCCATGGCCAGCGCCGAATCGATTGACTGCGCGGAAAATTCCGATGCGGCTTTTGCAATCGCTGTGAAGGCCAGCTCTGTGCGGTCAAGATTTTGATTTCTGTCCATCGCATAATACCGGCCGGACAGAGTGCCGAAGAAAGCCTGGCCGGACGCCAGCGCGCCGCTAAGCTCTTTTTTTATCAAATCTATATATTTCCGCGCGGACTGCGGCGGAGTATCGCGCCCGTCAGAAATAAAATGAATGCATGCTTTCAAACCCGCGTCCAAAATTCTTTTTGCGACCAGCAGTATGTCCCTGATATCAGAATGAACCAGCCCGTCCGACATCAGGCCCGCCAGATGCACGATTCCGCCGGCAGACCCGACTTTCTCAATAAAATCATGCAGGGGTTTGTTTGCATCCCAGTCCTCTGATTCAAAGCGCCGCAGAAATTGGTCGACAATGCGCCCCGCGCCGATGGTGATGTGCCCGACTTCGGAATTTCCCATTGTGTCCGGCGGCAGCCCGACTGCGGTTCCGCTGGCGTCCAATTTGGAATTCGGATATTTTTCCAGCAAGCTTTTAAAAAAAGGCATTTCCGCCAGCGCAACCGAATTATGCCTGGCATCATTGCTGATTCCGACCCCGTCGAGAATACATAAAACCAAAGGATTCGCCATTTTTATCTCCGTAAGAGTTCAGGTAAAATTTATAACCTGCGGCCTCTTGTTTTTTTTTACCATATTTGTTTTTTAATTGCAAAACAAAAAGAAACTTTGTATAACTACTTGCTAGGAAGCATTTCATGTAAAATTATCCAGGAGGAAAAATATGAGCGGGAAAAAATTCATTCCAAAATCTGTTGACGAGCATGTAGGACAGCGAATTCAGCTGCGCCGCAGCATGATCGGATTTTCACAGCAAGACTTGGCCAAGCGATGCGGCGTGACATTTCAGCAAATTCATAAATATGAAACTGCCGGAAACAGAATTTCCGCGTCGCGGCTGTTTGATGTCAGCACTGCGCTGGAAACTCCGATTTCTTTCTTTTTCAGCGGACTGCCGGGAAACATGCCGGAAGAAACCCGTTCCAGCAGGTCTTCAAGAGTATCGGAGCAAAAGCCCGACGATCCCCTGGGAAAGAATGAATCTTTGATTCTGATAAACCTGTATTGGAAGCTGAACAATGACGAGCAGAGAAGCCTTGTGATGAAAATGTTAAAGAGTCTGAATGGATTGGAATAAAAAACTATCCCGCCTGATTTTCTTTTGAGACGTCATAAAAACCTAGTCTTGGCACTTTCCCTCGTCGCTGTTCCAAATTTGTCCGCGAACGCAGCAATTGTATGACATTGGCTCCAACTTGATCCAGCATTGCTGAATCAGGTCAATATCGCTGGTCTTTCCTATGCCATATTGCAAATCTAAAACAGACAACGAAGATGCCTGTTTGCATGCCTTGCTTGTTTTATCAAAAATCTGTCCGGTTTGACACTGGATGCAAACGCCGTTTGCATCCACCCCGTATCTATTGTCCTGGTTGCATGCAACGCATTCTCGATCGGTCGCGGATTTAAAGCCGGCCGCTGTGTCGGTGCATTCGAATTTGCTGCAGCTGCCGTTGTCTTTTATGGAATGGACGCCGGCGTTGAATTGCGATATGGGATAATCGGAACACATGCTGGCCGGCTTGCACATTTCGCAATTAGAGCCGGTGTATCCCGAAAGGCACAAATTATGCGCGGCATAGCCGGTGTAAAAATTAATGCCAATTTGATTGCTATCCGCGTTGTTGGCGCAGTAAAACAAAAACGGCGATCCGATAACGCCTTTTTTATTATCCATCCATCCCGCCACGCCGACCATGACATCCTGTTCTCGTTTACCAACCGTTCCGTTATGGAGCAAAGCTATATTATTTTCCTGATTCAATCTCTCCCAGTGGGTTGTTGATTTTTTGATAGTGTTGGAATTGAAATCATCGCGTGATATTTCCACTTTTGAGCAAGCCGGGCTATTTGACGGCAAGCTGTATTCGCTTTCATTAATCGGCATACAGCCATTGCCGCCATATCCGTTTTTGCACAACCAAAAGCACTTTTGCGCCCCGTTTGGCGCCATGTTCCATGTTACCGGCTTTTTTTTGCCTTCGCATTGAAATTGAGTCACGCAGAAATATCCCCCGTTTTCTGTTATTACCCATGCGACCAGGCCGACCGCGCCATAGTCATCGCTATGTACGCCTGTTTTAAATTGGCACCCTCCGGACGAGTTTTTTGTATCTCCCACGCAGAAAGAAGCGTGATTAGAGCCGTACGGATATTTGCCCCAATCTCCGCCCGGCGCGCCCCAAGCGCTTCTGAGGCCCTCATCTGTAATAAGCGGCCACGCGAACAGACGCACCAGCGGCGCGGCGCATAACGAAACGAGCACCGCAAAGAATGCGCAATGACGTCCGACCGCGCGCAAGGTGATTTTTGCGCGTCCCGAACAAGAATAATTTATAAGATTCCGCAACATGTCAGACAAGCCTCCCCCGCCGCTTGCGCCGGCATATGCGCCGGCGCATGATTTTCACGCGTTTTCGCGATACTTTCAAAATATGGACATGCCGCGCGATACGCGGTGCGGATAAATAATTCGCTAAATAAAATCGTGCTGAAATTTATAAAATATGCCCGTCTGAGCAAACTATGAAAAACGGACGCCGGAAAATGCCGGATTAATTTCCTGCGGAAATTAATCCTATAAAATGTATTCTTGTATCCTGCATAATATAAGAATATACAATAAGTCTTTGAAATTACTGATAATTTACCCCCCCCCCCCGCGATTTCAGCAACCACGCAGCTTTTATATTCATCGGGAACGATATTTATCCAACATTGTTGCGCCAGTCCGATGTTCTCGTCATTATTTTTTCCGTACAACAAGTCTTTTTGGTTATATGTGGCCGATACTGGCTGGCATTGTCCGTTGGAATCAATTTTTTTGCCCGTTTCGCATTTGACGCATACGCCGGTTGTCGGATTCACGCCATTCCTTGGCGCGCCGCCGCAATCGACGCAGCTTTTATCGGAATCTGATTTAAAGCCCTTGTTTGAGTCGGCGCATCTGAATATATTTCCATCTTGGCCATTGCTGCACTTGCCGGCCTCCACAACATGTTCGGATTGATTGAACAAAGACTTTTCATAGCCCGCGCACATGTTTTGCAAACTGCATTCTGTTGGATTCGCAGGAGCACATTCAGCGCCGGAATATCCGTTCAGACACAATGTTATTTCAGGCGACACTCCTTTTTCCAGACTGTCGACCACTTTCAGACCCGAATTTCCATTCGAGCAGGACAGGGAGTCATTTCGGCTGCGGCTGCCGCAATGCGCGGTGAAAGTCACGGCTTTCGCCTTGACGCCTTTTTCCATAAACTGCGTCGCGACCACTATGACTTCTTGCTCGTTTTTTTTATCGCTGCCGCCGCGATCCATAATCCCGTTGGAATTCCATATCTGGCTTTCCACGCTCATATTGTCATATCCGCCGGTTTCATTGAATTTAAGATTCTCTTGCAGCTTCGCTTTTGTCAGGGTTCCGCCAGAGCAGGAGCCCGACACTTCGCTCGTGCAGCCATCGCCGCCGTATCTGTTTTTGCACAGCCAATAGCACTTGCTGCCGCCGCCGACTTCTTGGTACTGCGTCCAGACTTTTTTCGTTTTGCTGCTGCCCTCATTCCGGCTGCGCAGCTGAGTTGTGCAGAAATATCCGCCGTTCGGCACCAATACTCGAGCCATAAAGACTATGGCTATTTCCTCGTCAGTGGAATTTGCCGGAGCTTTCAGCTGCCTGCCGCCGGCGGGGGTCAAATAAACATTGACGCCCGTGCTGCTGTTCAAGTCGGGCAAATCCCAAGCGTTTCTTTTCCACCAAAAATCGCCCCATGCCGCCGCGTTTTCAGCATTGTATGTGGCAGCCGCAGGATATGCAAGCAAACACAATGCGGCGCACAATATAAAAAACTTCACTTTCAAAAATCTCATCAAGCATATCCCCATTATACATAACACACGCTGTTTTCATAATATCCGCCGATTTCTTCGCATTTCGTCTTGTACCATTCGGCGTCAAATTCGCATATATTTCTAGCGGCATTGAACTTTGCGTGGCCCACGCCGCCGGTCGCCTCGTCTTGGGCCCTGCATTGATACAAAACGGTGTTCTGCATGCAGTATCCCCACGAGCTGCCGTCGTTATCTGCCGGGATTCCGGTTGTCGCCGGCGTTTTTCCGTTAAATGTCGCCGTATAAAAGGCCATCTCGAATTTAGTTTTTTCAGCGCTGTCCTGGGCGGTATATTCGGACAAATCCAGCCACACGCCTTCCGCCTTTTCGCATTCGTCATACAAAACATAGTCGATATCTTCCAAAATTTTGTTCAACGATGTGTCAATCATTGTGCCGATAGTCGGATTTGAGCTCATAAAGCTGGCATAATCACTCGGTTTTCCGCTAGACGGATCATAACAGTTCTGCAAAGCGAAGTTCTGCAACAGAGTTCCAATACTGGTTTTGTTTCGCAGGCGGCATCCATAGGGAGATTTGTGCTCCGCGTCCCCGCCGGCGGGCGCGCATGTTTTCTCGACATAGTTCGTCAGGCCGGTTTCGCACCCTTCGGCAATTTTTACATTGTCGACAGTACTGACAAAAGTCAGCAGCGCGGACAGCCCGCAAGTTGGACTTGTCAGGCGGCCGTTGTTGTCGAATTCGCATTCGTTTCCAGGTTCGGAATACAAATTCGCGCATGCGATGACCTTGTCCTTGCACATTGCTCTGGCGGCGGCGGCGTTCAGCGCGCCGGACGCCTGGGCGTTTGTGGTGTCAAAGCTGGCCAATGCGCCCGACTGCGCGTCATAGCATTCTTTCATTATCCCGACGCAGCCGGATTTCACTTCTTCGATTTTCTCATCTTGGGACTGCGCGATTTCTATCAGAGCCTGGCGCTTGAATTCCTCCCAGACTATTGCGGTCTTGTCGCGGCATGTGTCCAAAGCGGTTTCTGCGAACATTCTCTTTTCTTCCAAATAGCTGTTGAATTTCGGATTGCTTTGCAAAGAATCTCCGCTTGCATTCAGATTTATTATCTTGGTCAGGTCGAACAAGCGCATGGAATAAATCGGCTCGCCCGTGTTCGCGTTTATGTAAAGTCCGGTGTAATCCAGGCATTTGTTATAACTTTCGCCGCAGGCCATCGGGCCCGTTATCGCGGTCTTGACTTTGGTCAGGCACTCGTTGACATCGGCCGAATTATGAGCGCGGTATTCGTCCAGTCTGGCTTCGCGCAGGAATTTCTCCGCCTCGCGCACGGTTTTCGCCACAGCCTCTTTCTGCGTGTTTATCTTTTTCTCATAAGTATTGCAATCTTGGGATATGAAAATATTGTAAGCGCTTTTCGCCATTGTGTAAGTGGCGTTGTTTTCGCAGGCGCTCCTCACATTTTCCGAGCACATCTTGTCGCTGGAATTATACAATTCCAATCCTTCCAAGCTGTTTAAATCCTTTGTCGCGTCGGCGCTGAAAATGTCATTGGTGCCGCCGCCCCAGATATCGCCGATATCGGCGCTGAAATCCAGCGCCATGCTTGATGCTGAGTCTGCTTTTTCGACTTTTTTCTTACCGGATAGCAAATCGCCGATTTCGCTTAAAACCTGTTGCGCCGCGCTGGCGTCTTTTTTTATGGCTGCTTCGCCGACAGTGGCGGAATACATGGCGTTGACTTCCGAGGCTGTTTTATCAACGGCGTTCAGATTATTGTCTTCAAACTGCATCAGCAATGTCTTCGCCTGATCCAGCGCGGCTTCCGTGTCTTTGAATTCGGTATATTTCTGGCTGCAATAGCAGCGTCTGAAAGTATCGTTTGCCTTGGCGCAGAATTGATCCATGCATGTGGAGTAGGCATCGCGGCATGCCGAATATCCGGTGCCTATTTTTGAAACATCGTCAAAAATGGCTGTTGCGCGGGCAGAGCGGGAAACGGAAGAAGCGGCCTTTAACGGCGCGGCGGAACGCGCGGTCGCGGTATTGCTGACGGCGGCGCGCGAAACATTCGCCGTGCGCGCGACCGGAGTATTCGTCCGGCCGGACGCATTCGCGACAGAACGCGCGGCGGCGCGGTTTGACACGACGCCCTGCGCCGAAGCCGCCGCCGGTCTGGAAACCGTCGTTTGACGCCGGACCGCAGCGCGCGAAGCCTGTTCGCCCGTTCTTTTGACATCGCGCGATTCAGCGCGCGCGGCCGCGCCGGAGCGCGGGTTGGGCGTCTGTTCCGCCAAAGCCGGTTCCGGCGATGTGCCGGCGCAAAAAACAAATAATAAAAAGTAAATTATAAACCGCTTCATTGTCTCTCGGCGCATTATATCATTTTTTGACAATATTAATCAATATGAATCAATATTATTATTCATTCAATGCAACAGTTGACCGCTTTTCTGACCCATTCTCCCAAACGTTTTGTCACGGATTTGCTTTCCGTTTCTGGCCGGGCGGATTTCTCAGCATTCAAGTCTTTGGCTGAAACGGATTTTTCATAAACTTCCGGCGCGATTTTTTTCACATCCGACAAATCTATTAATTCCATGTTTATGCCCCAGAACAGAGAATACAAATCATAAGCCTTGTCGAACAAATCATAAGCGTCTTTCTTTTTGTCCGCGCCCAGCGCTTTGGTTCCGACCTCCATCAATCTCATTGACGCGGCCAGCAGATGCTTTGAGATGCACCAGACCTCGCCGGTTTCAGCGGTTGATTTTTTAACGATTCGCCCCATCAGCTCCTTGCGCATTTCGCGAACGGTGTCGATCAGGTCGTAAAAGCCAGTCTTGCCCGTTTTTCCGCCGCTGAAAAAGAAATGCTCTTCCAGCGAGATCAGGTTCATCAGAGCAATGGACAGGTCTTGGTCGGAAGACAAGTCCAGCGGATTTGCTTTTTTTGCGCTATCCAGCTTATTTATCATTTCTTCCATAGATAATTTTTTCGCCATTGTGAGTTCCTTTTTCTGTTATAAGTATATTATTCCCGCGAATATCATGCTGGCGGCCAGCAAAGCGCCGAACGGCATGATAATTTTCTGAAATTTAAATCTCGATTTTCCGCCGTTCGCCTTTATGAGGTCCGCGCTCCATTTCTCAGCGGCATACAGGACGACGGTTCCGACTATGGCGCCCAGCATCAGCTTGTCAATGCCCCACAATGTGTCCGCGCCGAATTTTATATCGGGCAAAAAGTAAACGCCGGACAGCAAAGCATAATAAAACACAAAGCTCAGCAGATACCACAAGACATTTTTGACACCGCGTCTGGCAAGCCACCTTGCAGTCCAGAATACAAGAATAAGCGTGAATCCGCCGGCCCATATTCCGGTGATGACATCATCGACGCCCAGCAGGCGCGCGCCTTCCAATCCCGCGCCGACCGCAACCGTGCAGACGGGGCAGACGGCGTGCGCCAAGGGCATGATGAGCAGCGAGCAAAAAACAAAAAACAATATTTTTTTCATAATTTCTTCCTTTTGACGGATAATAGCTAAAATCGCGATATCAGGTCAATAGGAAATGAAAGAATTCATCATTAATTGTTATGCCAAGTTTTAAACTATGGCATGCCCCTCTTGGCAAAGAGGGGGGAGATTTTTTTCCTTCAACCGCAAATCGCGGGGGCGGGCTTTATTTTTCTTTCGACAAGAGTTTCCATGCCAGCCCGGCCAGAACCGCGCCGGCAATCGGTGCGGCTATGAAAAGCCATAATTGGGACAGGGCGGCGGGATCTGCGGAAAATAATGCCGGCGCAATGCTGCGCGCTGGATTTACAGATGTATTCGTAACCGGAATAGTGACCAAATGTATGACGGTCAACGTCAGACCGATGGCCAGGCCCGCGAATTTGTTCGCCGCGTCCCTGGAAGTGGCGCCCAGAATAACAATCAAGAACACGAAAGTCATGACGAATTCAGTCAGAAACGCCGCAGTCATGGAGAAAGTCGAATATGTGTTCGCCGCAAATCCGCCAAGGTTCCCGCTGAAAAAAACCGAGCCCGCAATAATCGCGTATATCACGGCAGCCGCCGCTATGGCGCCAGCCAGCTGCGCGACGACATAAGGCGCGACCCCGCGCCATTCGAACCGCTTTGCGACCGCCAGGCCGACTGTGACGGCCGGATTGAAATGACCGCCGGAAATGTGCCCGACAGCGTACGCCATCACCAGGACGGCCAAACCAAAGGCCAGCGAAATCCCGGCGTATCCGATATACGGCCCGGCCAGAACGGCGGCGCCGCATCCAAATAAGACAAGAACAAAAGTTCCTAAAAATTCTGATAAAAGTTTTTTCATAACATGCTCCTTTCTTGGAAAATTGTAATACCACATAAAACACTAATTCATTCCGGCACATGCCGGAATTCAATTTGCGATGTGCGTATAATCTGATGTTGACATAAAATATACATGTAAATCAAATATAAAAATTTGTTTTGTTCTTGACTATATTGCAAAGGGAAGCTATTTTATCCGTAGAGCATGCCATTGGCGGGCTCTGAAACAGTATGTATAATTTAAAATAAAGGAAGAAGAAAATGAAGAGAATATCATTAATTGCAATCATATTGTGCGCCGCAGGGAGTTCTGTCGCGAATGCTAATAATATTTATGTGTCTGAAAAATTGTCATACGGATTTACAAACCTGACCAGCCTGACTGTGAACGCGGGCGGAACAATAATGAATGGAACAGACGAAACAGGCCATACATTTGGCAGCAATACCGCAGTCGGATATGATTTCGGCAAAGTCGGCGAAGGAAATATTCGCGCTGAATTTGAATTCGGGTTCGGCGAATCTTCAAATTATAAGACAACAAACACTCATCCCGCTGCTGCCGGCGCGCAGATGGACGTTGATTTGAGGGCTTTCACATTTATCGCGAATGTTTACTATGACATTGACACCGGAACCGAGTTCTCGCCTTATTTAGGTTTGGGCGCGGGCTTGGCGCATGCATCAGTCAATACGGCGCCGGAAGACGGCATAGACACGGCGCATATAAGCAAAGACGGATTTGTCTGGAATCTTAATGCGGGCCTGTCGTATAATATTGACGAAAACTGGGCGCTGGACCTGGGGTATCGCTGGTTGAATTTTGGAAATTTCTCCGGCACGACGAAAGTCAATGGATACAAACTGGAAGGCCATCTTGACGAGCACGAAATCCTGCTTGGCGCGCGCTATCGGTTCTAAGAAGAGTATTGCGCAAAAAACAACTCCCGCTGTGGATTCAGCGGGAGTTGTTTTATATATCGCTTAATATGCAAAAGCGGGAGCCAATGGACATGCCCCAAGAGGGAGAATCCAAGCGTGGATTAAGCCCCTCTTGATAAAGAGGGACAAATCTGAGCGCGGGACATGCCCCTCTTGATAAAGATGGAGAATCCTAGCGTGGGTTAGCCCCTCTTGATAAAGAGGGGAGAAAAGCTTGGCGGCTTTGCCGCCCTTAGCTTTTCGGGGAGATTTGTGGTTAATTATTAAGAAAAGATTTCTGTTTAGTAATAATAAGAAGTTTTTTGCATTTTTTAACTAATACCTATTACCCAGAAATCCAGAATATAATTATTAGTGCCAATCTTTAACCACAAATCCAAAATATAATTATTAATTCCGATCTTCAACCAAAAATCCCCCAAGAGTTTCTAGGCTCGCTACGCTCGCCACTAAACTCTGTCCCCCTTTACCAAGGGGGACAAGCCAAGACTGAATTCTTGCACTAAGTTTTAAACTTGGGTTAAGCCCCTCTTGATAAAGAGGGGAGAAAAGCTGGGAGCTTGCGTCAGCAAGCGACCCTAGCTTTTCGGGGAGATTTGTGGTTAATTATAACGGAGAAGATTTTTCTTTGTATTTTTGTTTATAAGAAAAGATTATTTGTTTTTTTATTATTAAGAATAAATCCTTCGTATAAACCATAAATTCTATTAATACCAACCCTTTAACCAGAAATCCCCCAAGAGTTTCTAGGCTCGCCATGCTCGCCAATAAACTCTGTCCCCCTTTACCAAGAGGGACAATCCAAGACCAAATTCTTGCACCAAGTTTAAAACTTTGGTTAAGCCCCTCTTGATAAAGAGGGGAGAAAAGCTGGGAGCTTGCGCACGCAAGCGAC
>JAITJD010000016.1 GCA_031279085.1 Rickettsiales bacterium
AATAAATCCTTCGTATAAATCATAAATTCTATTAATACCAACCCTCAACCAGAAATCCCCTAAGAAATTGTAAACGGCAGAGCCGTTAACAATTTCTGTCCCCCTTTACCAAGGGGGACAAAGCTGCGAACTTGTGAACCCCCTCTTTACCAAGGGGGATATGCCAAGTTTTGAATTTTTGGGGGTAAGGTGGACTATTGACTCTCGCCTATTGACTAATCTCTGCTGATTGACTATAATCTTTGGACTTTAAAAAGGATTTGCATGTCAACCAAGGCGAAACGTATTTTTAAGAAAATGATCAGCTGGGCGGGGGTATTGTTTTTTATCGTGGCGGCGGGAATGCTGTATTGGCAGCTGCGAAACCATTCGCTTATGGATATTGCTCACGCATTATGGAATATTCCTTTTATCAATCTTTTTTACGCTTGCCTGGCTTGTCTGGCGGGATATATAGCTTTGTCCTTTTACGATTACCTGGCGCTGCGATATGTCGAGAAAAACGTCAGCTGGTGGAAATGGATGCTGGCCGGAATCTTAGGGTTCGCAATCAGCAACAATGCCGGCCATGCCGTCGTCAGCGGCGGCGCCATCAGATACCGCCTGTACACCCGCTGGCGGATTCCGGCCGGAGATATTGTAAAAATGCTGGTATTTTCAGGCTTCACTTATTTCCTAGGCTGCACGGCGATTGTGGTTTTGGGCTATTTCCTGGTTCCGCATGCATGGTTTGAGCAATCGGTTGGCGCCAAAATCGGAGTTCACGGATTATTTGTTTTCTGCTGCGCCGCGTTGGGCGCTTATTTTTCCATAACCGCGTTTTTTCGCAATAAAACGATAAGAATCGGCGAAATCAGGTTCAAAATCCCGAAAACAGAAACGGCTTTTTTTCAAACCTTGCTAGGCATGCTGGACAGCATGCTGGCCGGGCTGGTCTTGTACTTTTGCCTGATTCCTTTTATCGACATACCTTTTGGAACTTATATCGGCTTGTTTGTAATTGCTCAGACTGCGGGCGTATTCAGCCAGGTTCCGGGCGGCATAGGCGTATTTGAAAGCATATTCTTGCTGGCGCTGCCGGACGATGTCAGCAAAGCAAGCATTTTCGGCGCATTGCTGGCATACCGGATAATTTACTATGTTTTGCCTCTTATAGGGGCTGGCAGCCTGTTCTTTATATACGAAAGATGGCTGCGCGCGCGAATGAAGCGATGGCTGGAAGAGGCGAAAAAAATAATAAGGCACAATTAATGACCCGCCGGTCGTGAATCTTTATGAATTTACTTTAAAAAATCAACTGTTTTCAAATACTTGACATATAACCAAGGGCATATATTTCAAAATTGCCTTGCCTTATTCCAGACTACATGCTATGTTGTATTTCGTCGTATAATTATGGAGGCAAGTCAAGTTGTTGGTATCATTGCTGGTTTATTTAATCTGCTTTGCGCTGGCCGTTAATTTTGCGCAATCCCTTGGCATGGGCGCGAACGCCCCATGGGGACGGGTTATTTCCGTAAAATACGCGATTAAAAACAAAGGATTATTATATGTCAAAAAAAATATACGTGGATGCAGTCCACCCGGAGGAAACAAGAGTAGTGGTGGTTGACCCTGAATCAAACCGAGTTTCAGATTTCGATGTGGAAACAACTACAAAACCTCAAATCAAAGGCAATATTTATCTGGCAAAGGTAATACGCGTCGAACCGTCGTTGCAGGCGGCTTTCGTTGATTACAGCACCGGCAAGAACGGCTTTCTGCCTTTTTCGGAAATTCATCCCGACTATTATCAGGTCAATCCAGAGCAGAAAAAAAAGCTGTTGGAGCTGGCTCATGCCAATATAGTCGACGACGACGACGACCCGAATGACGATGATGATGTCGCCGAATACGACGACAATTCGTCAGGCGAGGACAACAAGGAGTTCGCAAAGCGCGCGCGCGAATTCAAAATCCAAGATGTAATAAAGCCAAAGCAAATCCTGCTGGTGCAGGGCGTCAAGGAAGAGCGCGGGCAAAAAGGCGCGTCCATGACAACCTATTTGTCTTTGGCGGGCCGGTTCGCCGTCTTGATGCCAAACAGCCGCAAGCGCAATTCTTACGGCATTTCCAAAAAGATTTCCGACAAGCCCGAACGCGCCCGCCTGCGCGCGGTCCTGCACGGTCTGAAGATTCCGCGCGGCATGACGGTGGTTCTGCGCACGGCCGCGTTCGGCGCGGCTGATGTCGACATATCCAAAGACTATGATTATCTGGTGGGCTTGTGGAACGACATTCGCAAGACCACTTTGGAATCCGTTGCGCCGATCACAATTCATACGGAAGATTCTCTTCTGCGCCGCGTCGTGCGGGATTTTCTGAGCGGCAAAGATGATGTCCTGGTTATCCAAGGCGACGAGGCTTATGAAGCAGCCAAGACGAATTTTCAGCAAATGTACGGCCGACCGCCTAAAAAACAGCTGGTGCAGTACAAGGATGTCGCGGTTCCGCTGTTTGTAAAGGCCGGTATTGAAAAGCAGCTGGAAGGACTGCACGGCCCGTATGTGCAATTGCCTTCCGGCGGGTCTTTGGTCATCAACCAGACCGAGGCAATGGTTACAATCGATGTCAATTCATCGCGCGCAATCAAGGAAAAAGACATCGAGCAGACCGCGCTGAATACGAATTTAGAAGCGGCGGAAGAAATCGCGTTGCAGCTGCGCCTGCGCGACTTGGCCGGAATTATCGCGATCGACTTCATCGATATGGACGAAGAGCGCAACAACCGCAAGCTGGAAATAAGAATGCGCGAAATAATGAAGCATGACCGCGCCCGCATCCAAGTTGCGAAAATAAACAATTTCGGTGTCATGATGCTGTCCCGCCAGCGGCTGCGCAGCAGTTTTGTGGAATCTTCTTATGTCCAGTGCCCGCATTGCCTGGGCACAGGAATTGTGCCTTCGATTCAGACTGCGGCGGTCATAATGTTCCGGCATCTTCAAGAAAAGCTGCTGGCCAAGGCCGCTCAGAAAATCATAATGACTGTTCCGACGGATGTCGCGATTTATCTGCTGAACCATAAAAAGGAAGAGCTTTCAGAAATGGAAGCCAAGTTTGAAATGGAAATAGTGATTATCGGCGACGACAGCATGATGAATATCGACCAGTATTCGATCCAGCGCATCGCGCCGGAATCCAACAAGACCGAGGAGATATTGTCGGCGCATTCCGCTTCGACGGATGTCAAGAAGAAGAGTGCCAAGCATGCCGAGTCCAAAAAAGTCATTATGAACACGCGTCATCGCCGGCGCAAAAGACAGCATCAAAAGCCAAAAAGTTTTTGGAAAAAATTAGTCGGCTGAAAAAATCGAAAATTCGTTAACAATCTCTGTCCCTCTTTACCAAGGGGGACAAGCCAAGGCTGAATTCTTGCGCCAGGTTTTAAACTCGGTTGCCCCTCTTGATAAAGAGGGGAGAAAAGCTTGGCGGCTTTGCCGCCCTTAGCTTTTCGGGGAGATTTTTGTTTGAGTATTAAAAATAAGAATATTTCTTCTTCTTTTTTGTTTATAAGA
>JAITJD010000037.1 GCA_031279085.1 Rickettsiales bacterium
GTATTGGGCACGGCCGGCGGCTTGATAACCAGCAATGTCATAAAGAAGAACCAGGTCAAGGGCGGATTTGAAGATATCAGTTGCAGTGTCGGCGGCCAGGTTGTGGCCGGCTGGGGCGACGAGTTTCAGGTTGGAACAAAATAAAAAACGCGGGCTTGCCGAGATTCTGTTTAACTAACAATCTTTAACCAAAAATCCCCCAAGAGTTGCTAGCTTCGCCTACGGCTCAGCAAGCCAACTCTATCCCCCTTTATCAAGGGGGACAAGCCAAGAACGAATTCTTGCGCCAGGTTTTAAACTTGGGGCGCCAATTTGGGGGGCTAAGACCGAGCTTGCGGATGGATGCGACTATCGGCTGTCATGATTGCGGCAGCAGGCTTTGCACCGCCAACGGAAAATCCGCGCTGCGCGCAAGATAAGAGCCGCTGATTAAAAAGTCCGCGCCGGCCGTCCAGCACTTTTGCGCCGTGTCGGGATTTATTCCGCCGTCCACGGATATTTTGTATTTCAATCCATACTTTTTGCGCGTGTTTGCCAAAACGGATATTTTATTCAAGACGTTGTCGTCGAATTCCTGACCGCCGGCGCCGGGCGCGACCGACATTACCAAGATGTCGTCGATTTCTTTCAAAACGGGCTTTAATATGCCAAGCGAAGATTCCGGATTCAGTGCAATGCCGGCTTTCTTTCCCATTTCTTTTATTTTGCGCAACGCGGCGCGCACGCCTGCGGTATTGGTAGACACCACAATCGTGTCGGCGCCCGCATTCGCGGCGGCCTGCGCCCAGATGGCCGGGCTTTCTGTCATCAGGTGGACATACAGGCGCGCGCTCGTATGCTGTCGTATAAAATTAAGCTGGTCTATTCCGCCGGCTATTCTATCGACAAAAAAGCCGTCCATTATATCGACATGTATCATTTCGATTCCGGCGGATTTGAACAGCTCATAGGTTTCAGCTTTTCTCATATCAAACGCCAAAGTGCTGGGCATTACCGGTATGACCCGCAGAGAGCGCTTCTTTTTTCTTCTTTTGAAAAAGGACGAGGTTTTTGACAATATTTCCAGAAATTTCTCGCGGCGGGCGGCATATCTCATGGCGCGCGCGGCCTGCCCGTTCCACACATAATCCGACAATGCGTTTATAGCTGCGTCCGCGCCGATATTTTTGACAGGAATTCCGAAAGTGTTTTCAACAAGCTCTTCCATTCCAGGTATGGCGGAGCCTCCGCCGGATATGAATATCTTTGAAGGCGAGTATTTTAGAATCGCCGCTGAAAGCGACTCTTTTGCGGCCGCGATGATGTCCAGTATAATCGGCAGCAGGATTTCATTCATATCCGCGCGCGAGAAGTCATGAGACGAATCAGCCGGCGTGAATCTGTCCATTTCGGATGCATGCATATTCGAAACATGATGCTTTATTCTTCTGGCGTCTTCAAAGTCAATGTCCAATTCGCCGGATATGGCGCGTGTCGCCGATTCCTGGCCGCTTGGAATTTTATCAAAAAACACCGGGCCGCGATCCGTCCATATAGAAACGCTGGTGAATTCCGCGCCGAAGTCAATGAAAGCTGCGGTTTGTTTTCTCTCGCGGAAAGCCATGTTCAGCAGAAAATGCGGGTCCAGAAAGTTTTCCGCCTGGATATGCGACTTGCGAAGAAGCGAATATATCTCGTTCATGCGGTCGTTTTCATAAAATATTGCGCCGAATACCGACGCCAGGCGCCTGTCGGTGTTCCCGACCGGCGTCATCAGGTTCCGCGCCGCGCCAGTGTCATATCTCAGCGGAATTATGTGCATCGGGTGAAATTCGGGACATTCGGCTATTTCGGCTATCTGATTGCCTATATCGGAGGCTGTTATTTTATGCTCGCTGTTCCAGTCCGTGCTTTTGGCAGTCATTTCAAATATTGATTTTCCAAAGTTTCCGGTTATGAATGCGGAATCAAAACGCGCGCCGATTTGCTTTTCCAACTCGTCAATGACGGATTTTATGGCAAATGCCGTGTCGTCGCTTTGCACATTATGAAATGCGGATTTTGTAATCCGCCCGCTGCGCACGCGGTGGGCGACGGCGCGCACCGCGCTGCTGCCGATGTCAAGGCACAGGAAAGATGAATCGAACAAGTTCATTTTCGCACGCGGCGCTCAGTATGCCTGAATGCCGTCTATTTTACAAGTATTCTAGCGGTGTCGCGCATGTCCAACAATTGGATTTTCTTGGACAATATTTTGTGGTTTTTATCCAAAATCATCAATGCGCTTATCGCGGCATTCGGGTCTTCTTCGGGCAGCAGAACGGTTATTCCGCCATTCGTATTGATATTCCAGCGGCGGTCTTCAACCCATTCCATAAAGTCAAGGTGCCGTATCATGTTGCGCGCGGTCTTTGCGATTTTTGATATGTCCGCCGGCACCGGGCCGCGAAAAACGACGGAATTTTCCGGCCGAGATGAAATCTGCCTTTGTATTATTGCGCCTTCGGCGGACAGGGGATAGAATTTCTCGCCGTCAGTCCAGACCGCTATGGCATTGTGCAGTTTTAATTTTATGGCCAGGTTTCCGTTGGGCATCCGACGCACAGCCGAGGTTTTAACATCCGGAACTTTCGATATCCTTGCGTTTATTTCGTCGAGATTCACCGAATATGTCCTGGTACCCGGAGCTATGCCCGCCGCCAGTTCAACCGGAGACAAATTTTGTTTTCGAGAATCGGAGAAGATGAATATCGAATTTATCACGTCGCCGCCGTTCAGCACAGTCATGCTGATTCGAGCAGCAAAATAAACAGCCAGCAAAATAGCGACCGCAAAGCATATCCAAAACATAAATGTTTTTTTCATGATGGGCATTATAGCATAAAAAGACTTGATAGTTAATTATTAGTTGGCGGTTGCGGGTCTTGGCTATGATTATCAGCTATCAGCTGGCTCTTAGCAGGTATCCGCTCCTGAACATGCATTTGCGGTAGGCGCCCACGGATTTAGAGCTGGAATTTGGCGGAATTGACATCAATGCCCGCTGGCCGATGTCTGTGTACTCGTTTGACTGAAATGTAACCCATAATCCGTCCCAATCGGGCATTTGCGAGCTTTGATTGGGCGCCAGCAGCTTTGCTATGCGGGATCGCGGCATGTGCGACGGCTTTGTCACCCCAAGGCAGTTTTTATGGTCGCGCACGAATTGTTCGATAGTTACAGACTCGTTTTCCCAGTTCAGTATTGTGGCGTTATCAATATTGCCCGAATTCGGACTGGAACAGCCCGAAAACATCAAAGACCAAAGAATAAAGATTAAATAATGTTTTCTCACCTTTTCATTATAATTTAATTGCTTTATCAGGGCAATAGTTTTTATAATAAGAAAAATGGCAAAGGAGAATGGCGGCATGGCGGACAAACTTAATAATTTCATCAGGTTGGCGGAATTCTACAACATGCTGACGACAGTGATGTCGGCCGTGTGCGTCCGCAAGGGCGGAATTGCAATGGAAAATTATGTGGGGCGGTTCGCCGCCGCAGATGTTTTGGAGTTCATATCCGAATACGGGGCCAGGCTGGAAAAAGACAAGACGCCCGGGCTGACCCCGAATATTTCAGCGCTGATTGCGCGTTTTGCAGAGGAATATGCAAAAGTAAAAAGCCTGACGACATCTACAAACAAGCCGATACACGAAATGACTTTGGAAGAATTTGAAAAACTGATGAACATTTAATACAATACAATTAACAAGTTTCTTGCAGCAGGAGCGCAGCTATGAAAATCACGCGGAAATACTTATTTGTTTTTTCTTTACTCGCCATATTCGGCTGCCAGCAGTACGCGCAGCGCGGCCAGCAGCAATACGACACCGTCAATGTGGTGGAGAATTATGTGATTGACGAAAACTCTGTGCCGATATTTCCAAAAAAAGCCGCGCTGACCACAGACACCGCGCGGCGCTTTTCAATAGAGCTGCCCAAACGTTGCAAAGTGGATTGGAACAATCAGAATATCCTGTCAATCGTGCCGGAGGAAAAGGTTGAAATAGTGCGCTTGGACACCGGCGATCCTCTGCCGTCGTTTGATGTGTCGGATTACGAATTTACAAAACTGACGGTCAAAGAAACTTTGGACAAGCTGCTGGACGGCACGGATATATCTGTTGTTGAAGACGAAGATTTGCCGGAAAAAATAACCGGCTCGATACAATCCGGAAGCCTGGCCGATTCTGTGGATTTGATTGCGAAACTGGGCAGGGCTTATTATTCCTATGACGACGACGCAAAGGAAATACATCTGCTTCATCGCGCCAAGTGGCTGATGAAAATGCCAAAGAACGAAAATATAATAATGGCGCTGCTGGACGCCATGCATGGCTCCGACATGCGCAACCTGCTGGTGGACTGGCAGGACAAGACCGTCGTGTTCGAAGGAAATTACCAGACCGAGCGCGAAGTTTCCAAAATTGTCGCCGATGTCGGTTCAAAAAAGTACATGATTGCATGGGATATTGATGTGTACCGCGTGTATCCGCGAACGGACAATCCGATTGTATGGATGAACATGCTGCCCGCGTTCGGCGACAAGAATATTAAAATGTCCATACCGGGGGTCGTCGGCCGCGGCCTGGTGGTGAGCCCCGAAATCAACACCAAGACCTTGCAGGAATTCCTGTCGCAGCAGGGCAATGTGGTCTTGATTTCCCAGGGCACATTCGTGATACCGAACGGCTGGCAGTCGCGCTTTGACATCGGGCAATGCGGCAAGGAGGAAAGGCTGGAAACGGATTTGACCATCGGCGCGACCGCCAAGTACGGCGACTATGCGGGCATGAAGAAAATTGACGCAAAAATTGTTCTGCGCACGCGCGCGGGCGAATTGTCCTCTTTCAAAATACCGTCCAGCTTGGGCGACAACTATGTGATTATAGGCATTCCGACGCATTCTTTTGTAACAGATGCGGAAACCTTGATAAGTCCGTTCGCAGAGCTGGTAGCGTTCATGTCGCCGCGCGTGATTTCGATAATGGACGCCGAAAAGCCGGAGTCTGAAATAATGCCGCTGTCAGGCCAGGCTCTGCGCGATTATTTAGAGGAATAAATATGTTCTCAAAACTTGAAAGAAAGATAGCATTCAGATATTTGCACGTCAAACGCAGAGAGGGATTCGTATCCGTAATATCCTGGGTGTCTTTGCTGGGGATAATGCTAGGCACGGCGACGCTTATCGTGGTCATGTCCGTCATGGGCGGATTTCATGACACTCTGCTGTCGCGAATAATCGGAATGAACGGCCATGTCGTTGTCTATCATCAGGACGGCGCGATAAGTGATTACGATTTCCTGATAGACAAAATGCGCCAGAACAAAATCGTCGCCAAACATGCGGCGGGAATAGTGCCGATTGCCGAAGGCCAGGTGATGGTTTCCGCAAACGGGCGCAATGCCGGCGCGATGGTGCGCGGAATCCGAATGTCCGACTTGCAGGCCAAGACAGCCGCGGGAACAAAAATTTACGGAAAAAATCTGAGCGCGGTCAAAGACAGCGAGCTGGTGATTGGAAATTCTTTGTCGCGGAATCTGCGCGCCGGCCTGGGCGACAATGTTTCGCTGGTGTCCGCGAACGGCGGAACGGCGACTGCTTTCGGAACTATGCCGCGCATCATGTCTTATCCGGTCGCATCTTCGTTTTTTATGGGAATGTACGAATATGATTCTGGTTATGTATTCATGCCTTTGGCCACAGCGCAGAAATATTTGAACATAGGCGAATCCATCACGCATATAGATTTGTTTCTGAATAATCCGGAAGACACGACCGCAGTGCGAGAATCTTTGGCTACATTGCTGCCGGACAGCTTTATAGTCCGCGATTGGCGGGATTTGAACCGCGGATTCGTCGGCGCGCTGCAAGTGGAATCCAATGTTATGTTTTTGATTCTGATGCTGATTGTCATAGTCGCGGCTTTCAATATCGTGTCGTCCTTGGTCATGCTGGTCAAAGACAAGAACAAAGACATCGCCGTATTGCGCACTTTCGGCGTATCGCGCAGGTCCATGATGAAGATATTCATTCTGTCCGGCACCAGCATAGGCGTCATCGGCGCGGGTTTGGGAACGGCGCTGGGCGTTATAATTGCGACTTATATCCAGCCGATACGCGAATTTTTCCAATGGATAACAGGCCGCGACCTGTTCCCTGCGGAATTGTATTATTTATCGGAGCTGCCGTCAAAATTGGTGTTTTCAAATGTGCTGGGAATCGCATTGATAGCGGTGGCTCTGGCATTTCTGGCGACATTGTACCCGGCGTGGAAAGCCGCGAACACAGATCCGGTGGAAGTGTTAAGGAACGAATAGTTTGCATTCAGCATTCTGTATTAAAGAATGCTGAATGCCGAATACAGGATTACATGAAATGAATATACTGCAATCTTTATCCAAGGCGCCAAAGGGCGGCGATGTCGTGCTGAGCGTGCGCGACATTAAAAAGACTTTTGTCGAGGGCGGCCAGCCGCTGCATATCCTGCGCGGCGGCGGATTCGACTTGCGCCGCGGCGAAATCATCGCGCTGGTCGGGCCGTCGGGCTGCGGCAAATCAACCTTGCTGCAATGCGTCGGACTGTTGGACAAACCCAGTTCAGGCAGCATTCTGATAAACGGGACATCCGTTCAGAAAATGGACGATGAAATGCGCACATTGACGCGCCGCCGCAAAATAGGCTTTGTTTACCAGCGGCACAACCTGCTGTCTGATTTTACCGCGCTGGAAAATGTCGTTTTGCCGATACTGGCGAACGGCGCGGATGAAATCATGGCGACTGCGCGCGCGAGGAAACTATTGAAGTCCGCGAATGTTCTGCATCGCGCGTCGCATCTGCCGGGCGAGATGTCCGGCGGCGAGCAGCAGCGCGCCGCCGTCGCGCGCGCATTGGCAAACGATCCGGACATACTGCTGGCCGACGAGCCCACCGGCAGCTTGGACCCGCAGCATGCCGGCGTTGTTTTTGATTTGTTGTTCGACTTGGCGCGCAAAAATAAAATGGCGATGCTGTTTGTCACCCATGATATGAATTTAGCGGCGCGCGCCGACAGAAAGATTACAATCAAAGACGGCATTGTGATATAATTTAAAAAAAAAGGAGAAGAAAATGGCGGGAAATCAAAATCAAAAAAAATCCGGCGGCGGAATTTGGCGAAATCTGTGGCTTGCAATCGCGCTTGCCGCTTTATTTGCGGCCGGAATTACAACCGGAATTTACTGGAATCATGGCAAGTCGGCGGTCAGACAAGTCGGAATGTCTGATTCGACATGCATGGACATAGAGAGAAGAATTAGTAGCATGATTGATATAATATATCATAATAACGATAGTCGTTATACCGAACTTGTGGCCGAGCAGGTAAAAAGCCTGAGGGAACTGAACGGTATCTATTCTCAAAATTGCAAAGACAAGCAAATAAAACCAACAGAAAATATCAAGCCAAAGGAAGCGGGGCAGGCGCCAAAGAAATTGCCCGAAAAAACCTGCGAAGAAATAGAAGTTCTGTTGCTGGATCGGGTGGTTTCAGATGAGCCTAATTATTCTGATAATCGCAAGCGCAATGCAGAAGTCTATGTAATGTTAAGCGATAAAGGCTGTCCGGAAAATAAGGAAAAGTACGAGCAGCTGGCTCTGCGCGAACTTGAAATATATCGCGCGCTGACCAACGACGGAGTCTATGCCGGTAAGTCCTGGGAAGAATATCAGCGCGAAGTTGTTAGCATTTACAACAAGATTGATATGAAAAAGGAAGCGGAGAAATTCTTGGACAAAATGAAAAAATTAACCGATCCGGCCATAGATTTTATACTGGAAGCAGAAAGAGTTTTTTCAGAATAACGGCTTAATCAAATAGTGTAATCCGCAGATTAGAATTGATTTTAATTTGCGGATTTTATATAAACAGATACAAAGGCAGATTTTATAAATAAGATTATAAAGGAATAAGAGTAATATGTTGAAATTTGTTAGATTCCCCCGCCGACCAAAGGTTTCCGTCTGCGTGCCGCTGTACAATACGCGGCCGGACTTGCTGCGCAAGATGATAGAATCTGTTCTGGGTCAGACTTTCACAGACTTTGAGTTTTTGATTCTAAATGATTCGCCGGATAATAAAGAGCTGGGCGCGATTGTCGCGGAATATAAAGACAAGCGGATAATTTATAAAAGAAACAGGCGGAATCTTGGCATATCCGGCGCACGCAACAGGCTGATGGACATGGCGCGCGGCGAATACATCGCGGTGCATGACCACGACGACTGGTCTTTGCCGGAAAGGTTTGAGAAACAAGTCGCTTTTCTGGATTCGCATCCGCACTATGGCGCGGTCAGCTGCGATTATTATATAAACGAGAATATAGCTGAAAACCTAATGATAAATGTTTGCCGCGACAATATCGATATAAAGATAAATTTCTTATACGGGTGTTTTTTTCTGCACCCGGGGTGCATGCTTCGCAAATCCGTGCTAAACAAGCATGGATTGCGATACGAAGAAGAATATTCTCCGTCCGAAGATTACAGGCTGTTTGCTCGTCTTGCCGAATTCACATTGTTCAAGACATTGCCGGAACCGTTGCTGGTTTACAATATGTATGGTTTAAATACCTCCAAAGTGCAACAAGACAGAGCCATGGCAATGGAAGAAGAAATAAAGTTTTTTGTGAAAAACAAATTTCCATTTTCTGCCATAGCGCAAGATATTGCAATTTTGCGCCAAGAATTAGGCAAAATATCGCAAAACTTGGACAATATTGCCGGTATTGTTAATAAAAGGCTTGATTTTTGACGGAAATTATTTATAATCACTGAACTTTGGCATGACGAAGGCGTTTGCCGGCGCATCTAAGGATTAAATGCAAGCGAGCATAGTACAAAGGCTAGTATGCGAGCCTTCCAAGCTTGAGATGAGGGTTCGATTCCCTCTGCTCGCACCATGATTGGGCGTGCGCCGGAGTTGGAGAGCCGGGGCAGACTGTAAATCTGTTGGCTTATGCCTGAGCTGGTTCGAATCCAGCCACTCCCACCAATCTATCCATTTTCCCTATTTTTATCGTTAAAAACCTTGAAAATCGGGAGAAAGTTTTGTGTCCGCAATATTCGTAATCATCGCTGGCGCGGGCTTTTTTATTCGGACACTTCCACATTGTCTATCAGTTTTCTATCCACCTGTTCTAATGCGACAGGCTGGAATTCTTCGGAATTTATCACCTCGCTGTCGTCTTCGGGCAGAATCACCGTTTCGTTATTGTCCCCTGGTTGCGCGCCGCTGTCGTCCGGCATATTCGCGCCGAAAGTTTTTGACCGATATTTTCCGCGCAATTCTTCGGGAATCTTTATGTAGTCCGACGGATTTATGCCCTCGCTAACCAGGCTGATTTCCAAAGCGCCGGAAATCTGCCCCGGCTGCAAATTATAAATCGGAGTAATGAAATTTGATGCGGAATTCCTGACGATTCGCGCCACGCCGCCGCCGGTCAATTCCATGATTTGCAAAGCTCTTTCGCTTGTTCCGTCCGGGCGCAGCCTGAATAGTCCGTTCAGCCCGTTATATCCGCTGGGGTCCAGCAGATAAGCCGCATAATCTTTTCCTGATTTGAACATGCCTATGGACAAGTTCGCCGCGTCAAAGCCGAATGAGTCAAGCTTTGACGGGATTTTTCCCGACACCTGTTCGTACAGTTTCTCAAAATCGGGCGAGCCGGGCGGCAATGCGGCGAATTTTGCGCCGGCCATTGTTAAATCGCCCAGCATTTCGTTCGTATCCCACAATGCGGTTCCGTAAAATCCGACATCGCGGGAACCGACATCAAAATATCGCAGGAAAGACGCTATTGTCTTGGAATCATTTGCGTTGCCTAAAAATAAAACGGCATCATAAGGCACTTTGCCCAAAGTATCGGATTTTGACAGCTTGTTCAGCTGCGCGGATATATTGGATTTCTGAGCTGGCCTTAATTTCTCCTTTACCAGAATATCCGACAATATTTCGCGCGCCTTGGTGTTCGCCGCCGAACGCGCGGCAAACATTGACGCTTTATGCGCGGCCTGTTTTATGGATTCCGAATTTCCTTCCGAATAATAAAACACTCCGGAAATAGGAATGTCGTACGTGTTCCCGCCAAGAACAGCCGCGCCGGCCATTTTTTCCCCCGAGGCGGTCTTGGGCGCCATAATAACGATGCCGCGCGCATGGTCGCGCATCGTTTCTTTCAATATTTCCTCTATGCTCTGCGCCGGTATCAGCGCCATTGTCATGACGCCGTCGGAAAGCGCGGAAATATCCGAACTGAAAGACAAAACAGGCAGAGATTCAGGCTTCATGTCGCGCACAAGCCTGACGTCTTCGGCAAAAATCGGGCCAATAACAATATCCGGCTGCGCGAGCAAGGCATTCATAATGATGTTTTGTTTTTGCAATTTATTTCCAGACAAGTCAAAAAACGATACGGATATATTTTTATTCGGATTTTGCAAAAAAGCCATCTCAACAGCCGTGCGAATCCCCAGGCCAATCGCTCCGTCCGGTCCGGATGACGGCAGCAGGACCGATACATTTTTCTGCCCGGGTATCTGTTCGTAAGAAGTTTCCTCATTCCCGTAAATCTCGTATTCGGGATAGTGAAAATTCGTCTGCATCTGCGCCGGCGACAGGGTCGGGGCCTGGGCTTGCTCAGCATGCCAGCCGGACGGTTCGGTACATCCGGCAATGAGTATTGCAGACAGCAAAGCGCAAAATGCATAAATTTTTCTTATAATCATTGAAGTTTCCATATTTTGTATGTATTATTTTATATATAATAACACAGGTGCGCAATCAAAATGAACACAAATCACGAATCAATTCGGCAATGCTTGCAGCCCGGGCTTTATATTGTCGGCACATCCATTGGAAATCTTGGGGACTTGTCGCCGCGCGCGGCGGATGTTTTGCGCGCGGCCGATCTGATTGCGGCTGAAGACACGCGCGTTTTCGGAAAGCTGGCTTCGCGCTTTGACATAAAAACAAAAAAAATATCCTTTCACGAGCATAATGAAAAAGGCGCGATTTCCGGCCTGATTGAAAAAATTCAATCGGGTGCGGCCGTGGCCGTCGTTTCGGATTCAGGAATGCCCGCAATCAGCGACCCGGGCTTTCGCCTGATTCGCGCCGCGCGCGCGGCCAACCTGCCGGTGTTTGTCGTGCCGGGCCCCAGCGCCGGCATTTCCGCGCTGGTATTGTCGGGATTTCCAACCGACAGATTTACATTCTGCGGATTCTTTGATGAAAAAAAAGCGCGAGATGACAACAAAATACGGCATGCCATAATTTATTATGAAAGCCCGAACAGAATAATGAGCACGGTTGAAACCCTAGCCAAAATAATGCCGGAGCGCCGAATAGCCATCGTGCGCGAGATGACAAAGATTCACGAAGAAACCATAATCGGATATCCTGCGGAACTGTTGGAAATCGCAAAATCTAGGGCGCGGAACGGGGATGCCCCGTTCAAAGGCGAGATAGTTATTGTCATAGAGCCCGCGCCCGAGCATAAAATGTCGGATTCTGAAATCACGGAAATAGTGAACGATGTAGCGATGAAGTCCGCTAAATCCGCCGCCGCAGATATTGCGGCGCGCGCCGGCATCTCAAAGAAAGAAGCATATAAAAGGTTCTTGAACAAATGATAAAATTCGTCGGAAGTTTTGAAACTGTGGAAAGTCTGCCGCGGACGCAGTTTCCGGAATACGCCTTTATCGGGCGCAGCAATGTCGGCAAGTCTTCGCTGATAAACGCAATCGCCGGCTCGGCTGTCGCGCGGACATCAAAAACACCCGGGCGCACGCGGTCTTTGAACCTTTTTAATTTTGGCGACCGCGTCATGATTGCCGACCTGCCTGGATACGGCTATGCGGCGGTTTCCAAGGCAGAGGCACAAATGTGGCTGGAAAGGTTAGAGGAATATTTGCTGACGCGCCGCCAGTTGGCCCGGCTGTTTGTTTTAATTGATTCGCGCGTCGGGATAAAGGAGTCGGATTTGGAACTGATGGGCTTTTGCGACGCGAATGGAATTTCCTATCAAATCGTCATGACAAAAAAAGACAAAAAATCCAAAGAAAAGGACAAGCCGCGTATCAGCGCTGACCGGCATCCGGCGATGCGTGCGGAAATTTTGGAAACTTCGGCAGAGAAAAAACAAGGCATAGAAGCGCTGAGGAAAATAATAATCGGCAAAAAATAACAGGAAATGGAAAACAGGGTCAGAATCTTTTGCGCCAGCAATCCCGCAAAGCTGCCGGAGGCTTTGTGGGAGCTTATAAAGCGCGACAGCAATGATTTTTCCGACCATGTGATATTTCTGTCGTCCCGCCGCGCAGTGAGAGTTGTGGAGAAAATGCTGGTGGAAAAAAACGGTCGCTCCGTTTTGCTGCCAGAGCTGGTTGCGCTGGGCGAGGGTCCGGAAGACCTCATAGATGACAGCGATGTCGTGCCCGATCGAGAGCGCATAATTGTCCTTGCAAAGCTTTTGACGGCAGATGCGAATATTAGAACAGTGTCGAACGCTCTGCCGGTCGCGCGCGATCTTGTGCGCATGCAGGACTATATGGAAAACGAGGGCGCCGCGCGCACCGACTGGCAGAGTATCGTTGATGAAAAATATGCCCAGCATTTTAGAAAAAAAGCGGAATTCCTGCATATAGCGGGCAAAGTCCTGCCAGGGATTTTTTCGAATAAAATCACCGCCGCGCAAAAGCGCAACATCGGCATCAGAAAATGGACGGATTGCATTTGCGGTGCTAATCGTCGCAAATACATCGTATGCGGATCCACCGCCAGCGTGCCGGCGACATCGGATTTGATGGCTCATATCGCGAGTCTTGAAAACGGGCGCATAATTCTGCCTGGAAAAATCAATCGCGCGGAAGACGATCTGGACGAGTGCAACCCTTATGTTTCTGAGAAGAAGTTTTTGGATAAAATCGGCGTCGCGTCGGAAGATGTCCAGGTCATCGATACCGGCGAAAGCGCGATTGATTTTTTTAACGGGGCTTTCTCAAACAATACCGGTTCCGCCTTCCGCCTTCCGCCTTGCATTTCTTTAATTGAATGCGCGCGCGAAAGCGAAGAGGCGGAAGTCGTTGCGGAAATCGCCGCGCGCGGCCGCGCCCAAAACAAGACAGTTTTGGTGATAAGCCCCGATGTCGCCGGAAATCAGCGATGCGCCGCCGCATTCATGCGCCGCGGGCTGGCGGCGGATTTTTCTTCCGGAATTCCCGGAACCATGACGGCGGCCGGCAGGGCGGTGCTGAATCTGCTTGACGATTGGATAGAAAGCGGGGATTCTTCGTTTGCCGCAGAATACAGACGCAAAGGTTTTGATTTGTTCGGGGCTTTATCCGACGCGATCGAAAATATGCAGGTTCGCATGTCGCCCCCATTTCAAATTGATTCAGATGAATCCGCCGCCGTTTGGAGCGCGTTGGAGCAAGCTTCGGAAATATTAAGCAGAAATAAGATAATCTTGAATTTGCGCGATGCGCGCGCGGTCATCGCGGATGTCTTGTCAGATGTGTCGGTGCGAGCGCCTATGGACGACCAGGCTAAAATTTTAGTCTTGGGCACGATTGAATCAAGAATGCAGACCGCCGACATCGTTATATTGACCGGCCTGAACGAGGGCATGTTTCCCGGGCGCGGATATGAAAATTCATGGCTGCCGCCGCATGTGTCTGAAAAAGTCGGGCTGCCGTCGCCGGATCGCAAGGTGTCGCTGCAAGCGCTTGATTTTATCTCTTTGTCCTGCGCGGGGCAGGTTTACTGGCTGCGCAGCAAAACATCCGGCGGCTTGCAGACCACCGAAAGCAGGTTTCTTTCCAGAGTCCGGGTCGCAGAACAAAGAGCAAAGAGCAAAGAGCAAAGCTCGGTACAAGATTGCTCATCTGAGTTCTGCGAACCTCGTTCTGATGATTTATTGAATGCCGCGCGCGCGCGCGACAATGTGCCTTATGAGCCCCTGCAACGCGAAACGCCGCGTCCGCCTGCGGATAAAAGCGACGTTTATGTGACGGAATTAGAGCTGCTGATTCATAATCCTTACGCTTTCTATGCGCGGCATATCCTGGGGCTGCGCCCGAAAGATGATTATTGGAAAGAACCCGACGCGCGCGATTTCGGCAATCTTGTCCATGAAGTCATAGAATGCGCGGCCGGCTGGAATGCGGACAAAATAATCGCGGAATTAGACGCGCGGGCAAAAAAAATACTTTCGCCGGAAAATGTCCTGTTTCATTTCTGGCACAAGCGCTTTGTCCAAATTGCGCCAGCTGTTGAAAAAATGCTGGCTAATGAAAAAAATGCGTCCGCAGAGATAAAAGGCCAGGTCTTTATAGCGGGGCGCATGGTGCGCGCCAAGGCCGATAGAATTTGGGACGGCGGCGTCCTGGATATCAAGACAGGCGCCGCGCCCTCCAAAAAGCAATTGCTTGACGGGAATATGCCGCAGCTGCCTTTGGAGACGTACATAATGCAGAACAATGGCTTTCCAATCAAAAGAACGGAGCGCGGAAATATTATCATGCAGTTCTTGCAATTGAAAAACAATGATGTGAGGCTGATAGAATACAGCGATGTCGATGCGCAGAAAATGATAGATGCCGCAGTGCAAAAGGTTTCGGAATTATTCGGCCGTTATTCCAATGATTACGAGCCGTACGAATATCGCGAAAATAGCGAGCCGAAATACAAGGAATACGACGATTTGGCAAGAATAGACGATTAACCGTCGGCGTTTGATTCATCTATTGGCCTGTATTCTTCATAACATCGGCCAGCAGGTTTTTCACCTGCATTATAATAGCTTTGGAATCGAATCTTTCCAGTCTGCCGGCGGCGTTGCCTATCAATTTTTGCGCATCCGGCCTTTCGTGCAGTATGTCTGACATTATTTCCGCAAGCCTCTCGGCATCGCCAGGCTTGAACAATATTCCGGCATCGCCGTCCATGAGAATTTCGGCCACCCCGCTTTTGCAGTCTGACGCAATGTTCAAGGTTCCGCAGACCGCGCTTTCAACCATGACGGTCGGCAAGCCTTCGGCGCGGCTGGACAGTATATGCGCCATGGCGCCGCGCATGTATCCAAAAGGACGGGATACGGAGCCGGTGAAAATAATATTGTTTTTTATATGGGTACTTTGAGCAAGCCTCTCAAGCTTTCCGCGCAGTTTTCCATCGCCGACGATAAGCAATTTTACTTCCGGGCATTGTTCGTGGCGCAAGAAAATGTCAAATGCGCGGATTATGGTCTCTATGTCTTTGTCCGCAGCCAGCCTGGATACGGATAAAAAATATTTTCCTGGAAATGCCGGCAGCTCTCGTGATAGCTTCTTTATGCCGCCGATGTCGATAGGGTTGTATATCCTGACTATTTTTTCGCGCCCCGATTTATGCGTTGATTGAAAATCTCGCAGAAAGCTGTCGGACAGACAGACTATTCTGTCGTATTCCCGGATTTGCCGTTCTCCAAAATGCCGGTTAAAAAAGTCTATTCCGCCATGAATCCATGTAATTTTCGCGCAGCGCGCATGTTTTAATTCCTTGATGCATGAAAAGTTTTTATAATCAATGACAATGTCGAAGTCCTTTATGGCCATATCTCGTTTCAGTCGTCGCCGCATAATTTTCTTATAAATGCTCCAAGATATCTTTCTGATGTTTTTGATCGGAAAAAAATTAAGAATCCCCCGCCACCGGAACCTGTTTGCCGCCGGGTATACTATGTGCAATTTTATATTCGGGTTTATCCCGAACCAATCCGTATAAAATTTTTCTTTCAGCGGTTCTAATAAAAAAACGGACAAATCAAAAGAATCATCTTTTAACAATTCTTCCAAAGTTCTGATGAATACATTTTCAGTGCCGCCAATAATCATGTCGGGCATAAAGAAAGCTGTTTTTATTTTGCCAATCATTTTGTCTTCTCTGGATTCCGTTCAACGATGTATTGAAGATGATTCAAAATTCCCTTTCGAATTAGCGCCGGTTTTCCGCGTCTTTAAAGGTTCGCGGCGACGGATTCATTAAAAACCGCCAAAAATTGGCGGCCGGGAAGTTAGAAAAATCAATCTTATCAATGATCCCGCAGATTTCGGGCAAGCCCTGTTGTATAACCGCGGCTTCCCGACCATGTGTCAGGATTCGGCGCAAAAACGCCATTTATTTTGACGACGCTGTTTGCGCCGGATAAGAAAGGGATTTTCTAAGTCCCGGACTTCGAAAAGAAATCCAAAATGACTTTAATAGAATAAGTTCAAAAAGTCAATATGATATTTCCAGCGCCAGCCCGCAATGGTCGGTCGGTTTGACCGCGCGGCGCGGCGACATGTCAATATCGCATGATTTCAGCAGTTTTTGCGCGGCTTTGTTCGCCAGGAAATAGTCCAGCCGCAGACCCTGGTTTTTCCCGACAGTATCGCCGCCGCGATATCCGTACCATGTATAGCCGGTCTCATTCGGATGAAATCGCCGCCAGCAATCCAGCCAGCCCGAATCCAGCCATTCCCGCATGATTGCGCGCGCGGCCGGGGCGGATATGCTGCTGCCTTCGTAATTTTGCGGATTCCAGACATCGCGGTCTTGGATCGCCACATTGAAATCGCCGCCTATTATCACGGCTTCTTCGGAGTCGAGGAACTTTTCTATATGCCGGCCGAATTTCTCCATCCATTCGATTTTGTGCGGGAATTTCGGCGAATCCTGCGATTCCCCGTTCGGCATGTACACATTTATAAAGCGCACCAGCCCGCCAATCGCGCATTCGATGTACCGCGCGTCAACAGATGGAAAATCGGGCAGCCCACGCGTGATATCTTCAATAGAATATTTGGAAAACACCGCGACGCCGTTCCAGCTTTTCTGACCGAATACTTTTATGTCGTACCCGTAATCATCAAACAAAACATACGGAAAGTTTGCGTTATCCACTTTCAGTTCCTGAACCAGGACGACATCGTATGAGCCGTTTTTTAGAATTTCCAAAAAACTTTCCGCGTGCGCCCGAATAGAATTGATGTTTAATGTCAGTATTTTCATAATGCTCGCCTTTATATAATGACAAGAAGAAGGGCTGTCCTTTTGTCCTTTTTGATTTGATATTCATGTTATTCCGTTTTATAATGCCAATTGTCCAATATAAAAACAACAAGGATTTTTAGTTATGAATATGTTTCAATTGCTGGAAAAGACAACCGGTGCTTATCCGGATAATCTTTTCTTGGTCCGCGAAGAGGTCACATACAGGCAATTCGTGGATTTGGTAAAAAAACGGGCGGCTACTTTGGATAAGGAAGGCGTCAAAAGCGGCGATGTCATAGGAATTCTTGCGCATAATATTCCTGAATTTCCAATATCATTGTTTGCGGTTTGGTATCTGGGTGGCAAATGCCTGCTGCTGGATACCAACCTGACTCCGTTTGAATACGACAATATGGCCATGCTGACAGGCTGCAAAATGATTTTGGCGGAAAAGTCGTTCTTTTACAAGACAGACAAATTTGCTTTTCTTGACATAACGGCTAAAGATGGCGAAATCAATCCGGATTTAAAGCCAGCCGCTGTCGAATCCCCTGACATCGCGACACTGTCGTTCACTTCGGGTTCTACCGGCACGCCGAAAATAGTGCCTTTGACTCACTTTAATTTGGTTGAATGCGCGAATTCTTTGGAGGATATGAACAAATGGATCAAACCCGGCGATATTTTGTACGGCTTCCTGCCGATGTACCATGTGTACGGCTTTGCGGTCGAATTGCTGGCGACATTACATTATGGCGCGGGCATCCTGCTGCAACCTACGGTGAATCCAAAGGATATCATGGACGACTTTGCGAAATTTCGCCCTCATGTCATTCCGGCCGTGCCGCGCCTGTGGGAGCTTTTGCGCAATAAAATCATAGACAGCATCAAAGCGCAGAAAAAATGGTGGCTGGCCTCGTTCGTTCTGAAACACGGCAAGTTTTTGCAAAAGATAGGCTTGGGTTCTCTTGTCAAAAAAGTCCAGACCCCCGTGTTGCAGGCTTTTGGCGGACGCGCGAATCTTCTTATCGCTGGCGGCGCCGCAACCAAGCCCGAAGTTGAGACTTTCTACGAACGTCTTGGCCTGACTTTCATACAAGGATATGGCCTGACCGAAACAGTGGGGCCGATATGTATTTCCAAACCGGTCAAAAAACGGTTTCCTTTTTCATTCGGCGGGCCTATAACAAACAATGAATGCGAAATCCGCGACAAAAACGAAGATGGCATAGGAACTTTGTGGCTGCGCGGCCACCAGGTGTTTGACGGCTATTTGGACAACCCGGAGGTAAATGCCGAGGTGTTTGACGACCGCGGATTCTTCAATACCGGAGACTTGGTAACAATGGACAAAAACGGCGAGCTGCACTTTGCCGGCCGCAAGAAGCAGGTCATTGTTCTGGATTCGGGCAAGAATGTTTACCCGGAAGAACTGGAAGCTTTGTTCATGACAATTCCAGGCGTCAAGAATGTAGCGGTGTTCGAGCATAATATAAAAAACAAAACGGTTTCTTATGCTGTGTTCAACGTCGACGACAAAATGACGATGGAGGAACTATCCGCTGCGGTATCCCAGGCGAATAAAAAAGTCGCCAGCTACAAATGGGTCACCCATTTCGCGATGACGACCCAAGACCTGCCGCTGACCAGCACCCAAAAGGTGCGGCATCATCTTGTGCGTCAGAATCTGATTGACGGAAAATATCCGCTGCGCAAAGAATGAACTGAAAAAACCGGCCGTTCGGCCGGTTTTTTATTTCTGGCGCCTCAGGATTTCAAATCTGATTTTTGTAAACGACGCGTCGCCGCCGCGCAATTTGTATTCATCGGGCCAAGGCCATAGCCGGCTTCATAGGGCATAATTATAAAATTGCCTTTGCTATGATTCCTAATTATTCTTTACAAGTTTTTATCTTTCTGATATAATGACCGCGTCGCAGAGTTCTTTCTGTGATGGGGCTTGACAACCTCTCTTTTACGCGTCCTTGGGGACGAAAAACTCCTGTCAACGGCAGGAGTAGTCGAGGAATATATCAAAACTCGGCTGCTATTTCGTAAAAGATAGTTGTCAAACTCCTGCCACCTTTTCATAAGGAGTGTGATGCATGAAAAAATTATTTGCGGCGATTATCGCCGTTTTCCCCATGCTGGCGTTCGGAAACGTCGACCTGATTGCGCGGCGCGCCGAATTGGAAAAGCAGATTGAGTTGGTCGATTCCGAAATCGCGCGCTGCAAGAAACAGCAGAAGAATTGGAAAATCGCAACCATAGTCGGCAGCGTCGGAACAGTCGCGACCGGAATCGGCGCGATAGCGCAGCAATCGGCCATCAATGAAAATAAAAAAGATATTGATTTGCTTAAAAAGCGATCGGACGCGAATATGAAAATTATTTTAGATAATAAGCAAATTCTGAAAGAGGAAACTGAAGCACTGGAAGGAGTTACGAAATGAAAAAACTTCTGATTTTTATATTCATGCTCTGCGCAGCGGCGAATGCTAATGCGATTGTTGTTAAGAATTCGTTAGACTCGTTAGATGTTCAGGTACGATCTCTGGAATCCGATTTGGCGCAAAAAATGTCGGAATTGGAATCTTGCGCAAAAAAAACTAAAAACTTTCAAATCGCAGGCGGCATAACTCTTGGCTTGACCGCCGCCGGCGCAGCAGTGAATATATCGCAGTACAACAAGCAGAAATCACAAAAAGCGCAGGCTGGCATAATACTCGCAAAGCTTGAAGCCGAAGAGGCTGAAAAGACGAAGACTCTTGCTGATATATATGCAACTGACGCGGAGCAGAGAGTCGTACTTGAAAAAATGCAAAACGTAGATCGCGATAAAGTAAATGGATTAATAAATAATAATTTTACAAAATCCGAACTTGCAAGAATTGTCGAAATAGGTAATTTATTAGAATCCAATCCTGATATGCCCTTAGGAGATTCGGATAAAAACTTGCTACTAAAAATTAGCAACTTGGTGTATAAGTCGTCATTGTAAATACAGCTTTATTTTCCCAGGCATAATTGGCCGAACGCGGCGTCCATGACCTCGGACGCGCTGATAACGCCCAGAACGCGGCCGATGCAGTCTGCGGCGGCGCGAACATGTTCGGCAAATATATCGTAATTAATTTCCAAATGCCGGGCGTCTAGCGCCGATTTAAGCTCGTCGCGCGCCATAATCAATAATCCGCGCGCGCGCTCATTCACGGATATATCCGATTCGGCGCCGTCCAGCGCGTCGTGAATTTTTTTCTTTATTTTATCCAGCAATTCGGGAATGCCCGCGCCGGTATGCGCGGATACCAAAACGCAATGCTTGGATTTCAAAGCGCGGTCTTTATCCAACAAGTCGCTTTTGTTTATGACGATAATTTCATTTTCTTGCGCAGTATCCGGCCGCGTTTGGCACTCCGCGCTTTGCACTCTGATAATCAGATCCGCTTCCCGCACGGCCTCATAGGTTTTCTCAATCCCGATTTTTTCAATCGAATCATCGGAATCGCGCAATCCGGCCGTGTCCGACAAGTTTACTAAATATCCGTCTATGTCCAGCTCTGCGCCGACCAGATCGCGCGTTGTGCCCGGAATATCGGATACTATCGCGCGCGCGCTTCCAACCAGCCGGTTGAACAATGAAGATTTGCCCACATTTGTCTCGCCGGCCAGGACGATATTAAAACCGCTGCGGATAGCGCGCGCCGCCGCATAGCCGTTTAGAGCCGCGATGATTTCTTCATATAATTTCTTTGTTTGCGCCAGTAATTGCGCGCCTATATTCTTTGGCAGCTCGTCGGCGGGATAGTCCAAAATCGCGGCGGAATAGGCCGCTATTTCCACCATTTGCGCGCGCCATGATTCGTAAGCCGTGCTGTCGCCGCCGGTCATTGATTTCAATGCGGCGGCGCGCTGCCGGTCCGTGCGCGCGTCCAGCAATGCGGCCAGGCCGTCAACCTCGGCCAGATCTATTTTATTATTGTAAAAAGCGCGTCTGGAAAATTCGCCAGGTTCGGCCATGCGCATGCCGCGGCCTCGCAGGAATTCAAAGATTTTACGCACGACGGCCGGCGCGCCGTGGCAGTGGATTTCAATCATATCTTCGCCGGTGAACGAATTCGGCGCGGAAAAATAAATGACTATGCATTGGTCAATCAAAGCGCCATTTTCGTCGGTAAGGTTTGTCAGGTATGCGCGGCGAGGTTGCGGTTTTCCCGAAAAGGGGGAAACCTCGCTTCCGCTGATACGTATCACCGCGATGCCGGCCTTGCCATGTCCCGAAGAAAGCGCGAATATTGTGTCGCTCATTTTTGTGAAATTTCCTTCAACGCCATCGGCACAAGCTTTTCAATGCCCATCTCTGGATTAGCTTCCACCAGTTTCTGCGCCATTTCGACTATATCAATGCGCCGGTATCCCAATGTTTCCAATGCGGACAGTAAATCGGCGAGATTAGAGGCCGGGGATTTGAGATCAGAATTCCAATTTCCTGTTTTGCCTTTTAATTCCACAATGATTTTTTCCGCGACTTTTTTTCCCACCCCAGGCGCGGCGGATATTGTCTTGGAATCGCCCGCCGCGATTGCTGCCATCAAAACATCGGTCTTTAATGTCGACAGTATCGCCATCGCGACCTTGGGCCCGACGCCCGACACGGTCGTCAGCCGGTTGAACAAATTATGCTGGGCCAGCGTGGCAAAGCCGAACAGTTTTATTGAATCTTCGCGCACCACGGTTTCAATCCATAACGCGAGCTGCGAGCCGTGAGCCATAAGCCGTTCTGGCGTAAAGACCTTGTATCCAACATCATTTACCATAAGAATCACGAATCCGTCGCCGATATAATCAACAATTCCTTGCAATTTTCCAATCATGGCCTGCTCCTGCTGTTAGTCATTAGTATATGATAAATAATCATATAATCAAATAAATTGATTTTAATCTTTTTCAATGTATACTGGCTGCTGTGCTAATCACTATCAAAGCAAAACGGAGCTTTCATGTCAGGACACAGCAAATGGCATAACATCATGCATAAAAAGGGCGCGGCGGATGCGGCGCGTTCGGGTCTTTTTACCAAACTGGCGCGCGAAATCACGATGGCGGCCAAACTGGGCGACCCGAATCCCGACAATAATCCGCGCCTGCGCCTGGCGATTTTCAACGCGCGCAAGAATTCAATGCCGAACGACAATATCAAGCGCGCCATAGACAAGGCGGCGGATAAAAATACAGATAATTATATGGCCGTCAGATACGAGGGATACGGCCCCGGTTCGGTGCCGGTCATTGTGGAAGCGCTTACCGACAATCCGCGCCGCACTGTTCCCGAAGTTCGCAGCATATTTGCGAAAAGCGGCGGAAACATGGGCGAAGAGGGCAGCGTTTCTTTCCTGTTCACGCGCGCCGGCCAGATTTATTATGCGCCGAATGCGGCTAAATCCGCCGACGATATGGTGGAGGCTGTTATGGAAGCCGGCGGCGACGATGTTGAATCATCGTCGGACGGCTATATCATCACGACCAAGCCGGATGATTTTATGGCGGTGCAAAAGGCGCTGGCGGACAAATTGGGCGAGCCTGAAAAGGCCGAACTGACATGGAAGCCGAACATGCCGATTGATTTAGATGATGATACCTATGCCAGATTGGAAAAGCTGGTTGAGGCATTGGAAGACAACGACGATGTTCAGAAAGTCATAACGGCAGCCGCTTAGAAATTATTGACCTGTATAATAGCAAGTTTGCATAAATTGCCAGTTTCCTGAATAATCGCTGCCATTGGGCGGCGAGGCATAGCATTTGCTTTTTGTGGTATTATCTCCTGCGACGCTGGTTCCGCCTGTCGGGCAAATCTCGCAGCCGGAAGTTCCATTAGTGCTGGTGCCGTAATACCCCGCTGCACAACGATAGGCGGTTGAAGAGTTGCAAGTATTGCAGCTGCATGATTTGGTTGTCTTTTTCTGGTATCCTGTCCCGTATGCGCTCCAATCAGCATCGCTGGTGCAATTCGTGCAGCCGGTGCAGGATATAATGCATTCATTTAATATGCATGTATAACCGCTGCCGCAATGCGAATCGGTTGCACATTCGATGGTATAGTAAATTTTCGAACCGCATGTGCAGGTGTCGTAGGCAGAGGATATAAATGTGCAAGCATCATTATCAAAAAACAGACCGGTGCAGGTCTCGCTTGGTTGGCAGGCTGGTGTCGAGCATTTTGCAAATGCGCTGATGCAGCAAAAAATCACTGCAAAGCAAACAAAAATTGTCCGCATAATAAATTTTTTCATTCAAAGCCCCCTTGTTTTCAGAACGAAAAAACCACCGGTTTAATGGTGGTTGGAGGCTAGAAACTATCGGTTAAATAGTGCGACGTATTCGGCAAAGCCTTATTCCGCCAGCCCTCCAACCAAAAAGATTGGAGAAGCATCGCGCAATCACGTCGCGCGCACACACGTAACCGAAGAGGCTTCTAGACCCCGCCGCGGGAACACCCCGCGACACTGTCAATATAGCATAAAAAGTTTATAGAAAGTATAGAAAATAATTTATTCGCTTTTTGAACATAATCCGAATATGAAACAAATGATGAGACCGGTCCCTGATTTTCTAGTTCAATAAAAACATATTTCTGGCGGAATAGACCATATCACCGGATACCAGCAGATGGTCGAACAGTTCGATATCTACGTTTTTCAAAAGCTTTTTCACATCCAATGTTATTCTTATGTCTTCTGATGAAAAAGACGCAGCGCCCCCTAGATGGTTATGCAGCATCACCGCAAAGCATGAATTTAGGTTCAGCGCGCGCTTTAGTATTTCCCTGGGATACACCGCCGCCCAATTTATCGTGCCAGAGCTGTGCAGATCATCCGACAGCAGCCGGTAATCCGAATCCAGAAACAAAACATGAAGCTCTTCGACCTTCTTGCCGGACAATAATAATTTGCAATAGTCGGCCAGCTTTTGATAATCATGGAACACGGGCGAATTGTTCAGATAATTTTTGTAATCAAGCAGCATTATTTCATAGATTGCCTTGATGAAAATCGCGGTGCTTTTTCCAATCCCGGGAAGTTTTACAAGCTCTTTTGACGGCGCGGTTATGACTTTGTGCACCCCGCCGAATGTCATCAGCAAATTTTTTGCAATCGGGCTCGCGTCCTGTCTTGGAATCGCGTAAGTCAGCAATAATTCCAAAATCTCGTAATCTACGCACTTGTGTTCCAGGAATTTTTCACGCAGTATCTCCCTATGCCCAAGGCAGTAATATGAATCTCCTGAATTCAATTTAAACCTCATATTTAAGATAGTTATTATAGCAAAAATAATTCCGGTTTGAAATATAATAAAACAGACGGGCATAAATTTAAATAACAAGAGTCAGAATAACGGCCGTCTGTTCGGATTTTATTTTATACCTTTTTTTAGCTTTCGTGTCATAATCGGATTATGAAACGGATAATCGGGATTGACCCCGGGCTTTTGCATACGGGCTGGGCGGTGATTGAAACTGCCGCCGCCGCGCGCCGCTGCGCGGCATCCGGCGTCATATTGCCGCCAGTTAAGGCGCCGCTGTCCGACAGGCTGTTTTGCATTTTTGACAAGCTGGGGAAAATAATCGACGAATTCGGGCCTGACGAATGCTCGTTGGAAATAACTTTTTCTAACAAGAATCCGAAAACAACCCTGCTGCTGGGACATGCCCGCAGCGCGGCCATGGTCGCCGTCGCGGCGCGCGGAATTCCGATATATGAATACGAGCCGAACAAAATCAAAAAAGCCATCGCCGCCGCCGGCCACGCGGACAAAGAGCAAATTTATAAAATGCTGAAAATGCTGCTGCCAGACGCGCGTCCGCAAACCGAAGATGAAAGCGACGCGATCGCCATTGCGCTGGCGCATTCGAATATGAGCAGATTCTTAATTTGACGGCGATGGTTTTTGAATCGCGATTCAAAAATTATTTTCTTATCATCACTTTCCCGACCGCTTCATATCCGAAATACTTGTTTATCCGTCTTGCGATTTCGTCTTTCTGATAAGACAATTGCAGCGCGAACGCCGGATTTGCAGCCCGCACGGCGATGTTGAATTTTCTGTCTTTTGTTTTGCTTATTCCGGCAAGCTTTGCGACGGACGCGATGTCATCGCCCATGATTTCTGCCCAACGGTCGGACAAGTCCGCATCGGATGCGCGGCGTCCGAAAATTTTCATCAGTCCTCCGAAGGCGGATGCCAAAGTCTGGGGACGCGTGGTTCGTTTTCCAAGATCGGGCTTTTTATCCATAATAGCCATTTGTCAGTTAGGTTTGACATAAACATATTCTTTCGGCATCAGTATGTACATTTCTCCTTGGCTGTGCTGGCCGTGCGCGTATTTGTAGGCTTCGTCGCCTTTGCCGAAAAATATATCGGCGCGCACCCAGCCGCGAATGGCGCTGCCGGTGTCTTGGGCGATCATCAGCCTTCTGAATGCCCGCCCGTCGGACAATGTGGTGTCGACATACACCGGCAATCCCAATGTATACAGCGAATCGTCCATGGCGATGCTGCGGATTTTCGACAGGGGCGTCCCCAGCTTTCCGATGACATCGGGCGGCACCGATACATAGAAATAAACATACCTGGGATTATTATAAATCACCTCCCTGGCCAGCGACGGATTTTTCTTCAAGTGCGTCCATACGGCGTCTGCGGAATATCCGCCTGCGGGCCGCACGCCTTTTTCTTTCAGCTGTTCCCCGATGGATTTGAACGGCATGTCGTTGACGCCCGCAAAATTGAGCTTCACAAAGGTTCCGTCTTCCAGTTGCAGCATTCCGCTTCCCTGTATCTGGATGTTTTGAACATCCACGATGTTCGCCCAATACAGAATCTTCCCAATCTGATTATTGACGATGGTTCTTTTTTCAACGCCCTTGTATCTGCGGCCGTCGGCCGGCAATCCCATCAGAGGTTCGTTGCAGGCCGCGGTTTTTGTCTTGCATGCCGGAATTATCGGGGAATAATATCCGGTGTATGTACCTTTGGTTTCGGATTTGTCGCCATGAATCTTGTATGGCTGGAAGTGGGATTCAAACCAAGCGCGGACGGTGGCGGCATCGGCGGTCGATGACGGCAAAAGCCTGCATTTTTCTTCCAGCAGAGCCTTGTCGGGAACGACGCGACCGACATATTGTATCTTGGCCTTGCAGGTATTTCTGAACGCCTGCAAGGCGTATCTGGCATCATCGCTTTTCCAGCCGGGCAGCTCGGAATAAGAAACCGCGCGCAGATTTGACGGAATAGTCGATTTATCGCCCGTATGCATCGGGCTTGACAAGTCGCAGCCGGCGACTGAAAAGCAAGCTATAAGCAGCAAATATATTTTTTTCATGACTTGAATTTTCTCCCATTGATGCTATATTATCATAAAATGGCGCGCAAAAAAAGGAGCAAGAATAATGCCAAAATTTAATATCATATCCCAATTTCTGAAAGATATCTCGTTTGAAAGCCCGAATGTACCAGAATTGTTCTTTAAGCAGGAAAATGGAAACGCAAAGCTGGAAGTCAATATAGATGTGCAAATCAAGGGCGCGGAAAACAATTTATTCATGGTTGACTTGATAACGAAAGTACATTCCAAATTAGATGCGGACGGAAAAAGCATTTTCTTGATTGAATCAACTTATTCCGGCTTGGTGCAGATGGAGGAGGAAAAGGACGAGGAAATAAAAAAGCGCATCCTGCTGGTAAATATACCAGCGCTGCTGTTCCCAACCGTGCGCGGTCTGATAACAAGGCTGACATCGGAATCGGGATTCCCGACTTTCACGATGCAGCAGATTGACTTTGCAGAGCGGTATGAGCAAGAAAACAATAAGCAATAAAATAAAAGCAATTATGAAAAAGCCCCGCAATATTGATTCGCGGGGCGTTTTTCTTGTGAATAAATTTGTTCTTTTATGCTAAAATTATCAGCGTCAAAAGGAAAAAGATTATGATAAGAGACAAATATGTTTCGATGAAAAAATTTGTGAGCGGTTTTTCTTTCGCTAATTTAGGATTATTCACCGGATTTGGAAACGGAATTTACAATGCCGTTTATTCGCTGGTTTTGCTCGAGATATTCGCAAATTCCGCCAGCGTCGGCCTGTATGTCGCAATTTATTCGGCTTTCTGCATGTTCGTCGCGTCCTTTGCCAGCGAGATTTTCAGATATTTCTCTAAAGCAAAAATCTTTTATTTCAGCATGCTGACGATAATGCTGTTTTATTTCATGATGGGTTTTTCCATAAAAGCCGGAACTTTTATAGCGCTGGATTATGCGACAGGCGTCGCGCTGGTGCTGGTTTCGGTTCTTATTCCTTTATTTATGGCCGATTTCTCCAAGAATATCGGAATGGCGAAACTGAACGCGCGGTATCATTTGTGGCTGAATATCGGCGCGCTGTTCGCGCCTATGATAGCTATGCTGATAGCGGGCAATTTCGGAAACAGAGCGGCATTTTTTGCATCGGCCGTCATTTACGGGCTGGGCTGGATGTTTTTCAAATATTTCAAGATAGTTCAAGAAGATAAAAAAACGAGAAGGATAAGCCCCAGGCGCACATTGAAATCTTTCTTGAAAAACACATTGTCTTTTTTCCGGCGCGCCGGCATGATTCGCGCATACGCGGTGAATTTTGGCTATTATTCCTTGCAGGCGATGCGGTATTTGTACGTGCCGATAATGGTTATAGAGCAAGGTTTCAGCAAGGATACATTAGGGCTGGTTTTGACATTGGGAATAATTCCGTATCTTATTCTTTCCGAACCCATGGGGCGGTTGGCGCGCCGGTATGGCAGCAAGCTGTGGCTGGCCGCCGGATTTTTGTCTTTCTCATTTTTTTCTTTATGGGCGACTTTCGCGACCGGCTGGACTTTGCTGGCTATATTCGTGCTTTGGCAGATATCGGGCGCGCTGATGGAATCGGTTCATGACCTGCTGTTCTTTGACACTGTAAAAAAGGACGAGCAGGCAAAGTATTACGGCGTTTTCAGAACCAGCGGCAATCTGCCAAGCTTCATAGCGCCTCTGGCCGGCGCGGCGTTTATCATGCTGTTGGGGGGAACATACGCCGTTTGGTTTGTGACGGGCGCGGTGGGAATAATTTCGACCATTGTGCTGTTTTTAAAACCAAAATAAAAACTTCGTTTTTTTTCAACCCGATATTTTTATTGATTAAGGCCGCTTTTGCGTGTATGATTCCAATATTAAAAAAAGGGGAAATTAATGGTAAAAAAAGAAGCCGCAAAAGCCGCGCCGGCAGCGGCGAAAAATCCCGCGCTGGAATCCGCGCTGGCACAAATACAAAAGCAATTCGGTCGCGACGCCATCATGAAAATGGGCGACGGCAGCCAGCAGAACATAGACGCTATTTCCTCGGGTTCGCTGGGGCTGGATATCGCATTGGGAATCGGCGGGTATCCGCGCGGCCGCATAGTTGAGATATATGGGCCCGAAAGCAGCGGAAAAACCACATTGGCTCTGCACGCGGTGGCCGAGGCGCAGAAGAAAGGCGGCACATGCGCCTATATTGACGCGGAAAACGCGCTGGACCCCAGCTATGCCAAAAAACTTGGCGTTGATGTTTCCAATTTGATTATCTCGCAGCCGGATTCGGGCGAACAAGCATTGGAGATAGCTGATACTCTGATTAAATCCGGCGCGGTTGATGTCGTCGTGGTTGATTCTGTCGCGGCATTGGTTCCAAAGGCCGAACTGGAAGGAAATATAGGCGACACATTCATGGGCACGACCGCGCGCCTGATGTCGCAGTCTCTTAAAAAGCTGTCGGGCAGCGTTTCGCGCAGCAACACGCTTTTGGTATTTATAAATCAAATCCGCATGAAAATCGGCGTCATGTTCGGCAGTCCGGAAACGACAAGCGGCGGCAATGCGCTGAAATTCTACGCGTCTGTGCGCCTTGATATCCGCCGAATTGGGCAGATAAAAGACAAAGAGACGGTTGTTGGAAACGAAACGCGCGTCAAGGTTGTGAAAAATAAGGTCGCACCGCCCTTTCGCGTCGTTGATTTTAAAATAATGTATGGCGAGGGGATTTCCCGCGTTTCTGAAATACTTGACATGGGCGTCAAGTACGACATCATCGAAAAAGCCGGCAGCTTTTATTCGTATAATAACGAGCGCATAGGCCAGGGCGAGGCAAACGCGCGCCAATGGCTGCGCGACCGTCCGGATATCCAGACCGAATTGTTGGAGAAAATCATGGCGAAATCTTCCGGTATTGCAGAAGAAATGACAACAGGACCTGCGTCAGATGAAGGTGGAGGCAATGAGTCGCCAGCCGAAGAATAAGGAGGCTTAAATGAACCTGTCCAGATTTTTTGCGACGGCTGAAGTTGTGCTGTCGGGCCATGTGTTCAATTGGTTTTGGCGCGGCCGCCTGCGCCGCCGGGCCGTGCGCAGCGATGTGATTTCCCGGGTCATACCGAAATATTTCAAGCGGTATCTGCCGGCTGTCGCGGCCGTGCCGTTGACCGAGCCTGTCAATGACGACGAGAATGAAAAAATTTACACAATATGGCTGCAAGGAGAAGAAAAAGCCCCGCCGCTTGTAAAAGCATGCATTCGCAGCGTCCGCCGAAACTGCAAGCAGGAATTGGTCGTGCTGGACGAAAAGACTTTGTTTGAACATATCGATTTGCCGGCCCTGATCATGGACAAGCGCAAAAGAGGCCTGATTGCAAACGCGCATTTCGCAGACATCGCGCGCGTTGAATTGCTGCATAATTTCGGCGGATTCTGGCTGGACGCCACAGGGTTTGCGACAAGCCCGATTCCAGATTGGATAACAGAGCAAGATTTTTTCGTATACATGGCCGGACAAAAGGTCGGCAGCCCGTACAGCTTTATGCAGAATTGTTTTATCCGCTCGCGCCGCGGCGCTTATTTGTTAGATGCTTGGCGCGCCATGATTCTTGATTACTGGATGCATGAGAACGGCAGCTTTGATTATTTCATGCACCAGCTGATGTTCAAGACATTGGTGCAGAACGACCCGCGCGCAATGAAATGCTTTGAGCGAATGCCGCATGTCGATCAAGACCCGACGCACGCGCTGTGGTGGTCTTATGCGGACAAGCCTTTTGACAAGGAATTGTTTGATAAAATAACATCTGGCGCTTTCTTCCAAAAAACCACATATCGCGGCGCGAATAATCCAAAGCCGGGTTCTTTCGCCGATGTCATGATTAATACCTAAAAAGGAGTTCAGATAATGCCGATCATTTCAGTCATAATTCCAGTGTATAATGTCGAGAAATATTTGCGCCGCTGCCTGGACAGTGTCTTGGCTCAAACTTTTCAAGACTGGCAGGCGATTTGCATAAACGACGGCAGTCCGGATAATTCCGGCGCCATTCTGGAAGAATATGCCGCGCGCGACCCCAGATTCAAGATAATCACAAAAGAAAACACCGGCCTGTCCGACACGCGCAATATCGGAATGAAGCACGCGTCCGGCGAATATGTGATGTATCTGGATTCAGATGACCTTATTCATCCCCAGACAATGGGAATAGCGCTTTCGCTGGCAAAGCGCGACAATTCCGACATAGTCTCATGGTACAAGGATGGAATGTTCCGGCCGCAGCTGCTGGTACGGCACAGGTTGGGGCTGGACATTGATTCCGCAATGCCGCGCGGAATAAAGAAAAAATACAAGCTGGAAAAAATAAAATCTTTTCTGACCGACAATGTGTTTGCTCATGCGACCGAGCGTTCGCATACCAGAATAAAATGGCCGATAAGGCATAATTATGTATGGTGTCATCTTTTGCGGCGAGAATTAATCAAGGATGTTGATTTTATAAAGGGCATTATTTTTGAAGATTTTCCGTGGTGGTCGGCCGTGTTGCTGCGCCGCCCGAAAGTGACGATCACAAACCTGCCGTTTTATTATTATTTTCCGAATTTTAATTCGGTAACTTTGAAAAATAAAGAATCACAGAAAATGCGCAATTGGCTGATCGGCCTGGAATACTCATACAAGCTTTATAAAGATCAGGCTAGCGATTACGAAATGAATACTTGGAATCGCGAGTTTATGTGGCCGGTTATAATTTATCAGGTAGTTCGCAGATTGAAATATGTCGACGATGAAAAAGACCTGGCCGAAATTCGCGCCGAGCTTTCCAAATTTGACAAGCTTGGAATGTTCGATAATCCGCCTAACTTTTGCGCGCGCAGATATCGCCGCAAGATACGCAAATTTATCAAACCTCAAGACTCTTGAATCTGTCGGGAATTTTCGCCACCAGCTTCAATCCCAGCTGCGCGGGCTTGTTCCATGCGTATAAAGGGCGTATAAAGGTCTGCAAGAATCGCGCCAGCCGCATGTTTGATTCTTTTCGATTCCGCCGTTTGGTTATGACGCCGATCGTCCGCGCAATCTGGCGCTGCAAGTGTTTCTTCCATGTCTTGCCGCGTCCGGCGGCTTTGTTTCGAATCATATTATAGTCCGCCGTTCCGAAATGCAGCAGGTACAGATTCGGATCAATATGAAAATTATGTCCCTTCACCTTGTGAAATCCGCTGCCCCAGCGCAGCGGTTTTGCCAGAACTACCGGCTTGGTGTATCGCGTCGACAGCAGCGCGAACGACCGCTGGTCCAGGAATGGCTTCGCCGGATCTAATTCAGCTTCTAAATTCAAGTCTTGCCCCACATCCAGCCCCAGGCCCGATACGGTCGTTTTAATGTTCAGGCCGGACAGATATTCACGCAGGCCCGCGCCCATTTTCGGGTCAGCAACCAGAAATTCGTCCGCGTCGCATCCGATCACGATATCATAGCCTTTGGCGAACAAGTCGCGCGCCAAATTCGACATCAGGGATATTCTGTGCTTGTCGCCCGCGGCGCGGGATAGCTCGCGATGTTCCAATTTTGTTATATTCGCGCGACCGGCCTCGGACGGAATCTTTTGATCCAATCCGTCCAGACAGATGTAAAGGTTATCTTCGCCCAATTCCCGCCCGTAATACGCAATCCATCTGTTCAGAAAGAATTCGTCGTTGCGTGCCATTGTTATCGCCGCGATGCGTTTCATCTTATGACTCCTGATCATTTTCTGCGATTCTAATATATAAGCGCGCGCAAGTCTAATATTTTTCATTTGCATATTGCCGGAGATATATGATATTATTCAAATGCTGGCAGGCAATCTGCCGGCGGGGTGTGGAAACCCGTTTTTACAGGCGTCCATGTTGACGATAAGCCTCCTGCATAGGCAGGAGGGCCCGTGCTATATGTTGAAAACGCGGCACTATTTCCTGTAAAGTAGTTTCCAACCTCCTGCCACCAAAATTCTTTTGGTGGTTTAGTTCTTGGAGTCGATTTTGTTTCTTAGGAATTTATTTCTTATATTCGGTACAAGCTGCGCGTTGATTTCGCTGAACGCCAATCGCAATCATGCGCATGCCGAAGACGTCATAAGTATTTCCGGCATTATAAAAGATTCCGAGACAGAGGAAGCTTTATCGGATGTAAATGTCTATCTCAAAGGAAATGACAGTATTGGCACCACCACAAATGACAGCGGCGAATTCACCATCGATAATTTTCCAGCCGATAGCGAGGTTGTCATTTCACATGTAGGATACAAAACACTCACTTTATCGTCAGATTCCGTGGCAGAGGTAAAATTAGAAGTAAATACGCTTGAAGAAGTATCTATAATCATAAAAGCTGGCGAC
>JAITJD010000029.1 GCA_031279085.1 Rickettsiales bacterium
ATGCGTGCCCGCCGTCATGAAATTAGCCGATCCGAAATGCTATCCGGCGACCAAAGGTTGCAGCGGGTCATCGCGTGCGTTCTATTTCGGATTTCCAAGTTCAAGCTATGCGGAAAATGTGTCGGAGGTATCAGAGCGCCAGATCCCGTTTGATAACGCGCATTCAAAAAACAGAAAATTCAATTGCCTGGATTGTGGCGAAAGGCTTATCGACAAAGACAATTCTTTCCCGCCATATATCGCGGTATGCGAAAAATAAGCGGCGGAGATTTGCGAAGACCGCATATTTATCGCGTGTATGGGATTTTTTCGCCAATTCTCAGCTGATATCCCGCAGGCAAATTAATCTTCATTCCAAACTTTAACGGATTAACTTGCTCAGGGTACAATTTCGCCATGGCGATTATTATGCCGTCGCGGTTCGGCGATGTTTTTTTCTTAAAATCATCACGATTTTGCAGGCAAATTGATTTTACTATTTCAAACGCCGCTGAAATAACTCTATAATCATAATTTGCATAATGCTTGTTATTTTCTTCATTCTTATATGAAGTAATATTGGCGACATTGTCCTGAAATATGTTTTGTTCAAAATCTATATTTCTAACAAAGTTTTTAAATTTTTGCATATAGTTGAACAATGCGTCTTCATATTTTGTTTTAATATTGTAGCCGAATGTGTAGCTATTTTGAAATCCTGGAAATTTATGTTCCGGCGATAATTTCAAGGCTTCAATCTGCTTTTCCCAGCGCGCCGGATTTTTCCTCATTTCAAAAACCGTGGCATTTAAAACAGATTTGACAGTAAAACCGGCTATGTAGAGTGGGATAACAGGGATATCTCCACGTTCTCTCGAATGTATGGAAATGCTGAAGGTATTGGAAAGTTTATGCCTCGATATGGAAGAAAAATATTTGCAGTCGGGCCGAAAATTTAAATCAGCCAAGATAAATTCCACTTGTGATTTGTCTTCTGGTGTCTTTTTAAACATGGGCAGCCCCCTGGTTTATATTATATATAATATATACAAATACAATCTTTGTCAATAATTAAATTCATGCTTGATTAAGAATCAAGATATGCTTGAAAATTGAGATAATTAACCAGAAATCTCCCCGAAAAGCTTAGGGTCGCTTGACTAACGCAAGCTCCTAGTTTTTCTCCCCTCTTTATCAAGAGGGGCTGTCCCAAACTTGGGCACGCCCCTCTTGATAAAGAGGGGAGGTTTTCCGAGCAAGCTTTGCTTGCCGGAAAAGCGGGGAGATTTTTGGTTAATTATAACAGAGAAGATTTTTCTTTGTATTTTTGTTTATAAGAAAAGATTATTTGTTTTTTTATTATTAAGAATAAATCCTTCGTATAAATCATAAATTCTATTAATACCAACCCTTAACCAGAAATCCCCCAAGAAATTGTAAACGGCAGAGCCGTTAACAATTTCTGTCCCCCTTTACCAAGGGGGACAATCCAAGACCGAATTCTTGCGCCAAGTTTAAAACTTGAGTTAAGCCCCTCTTTATCAAGAGGGGCTAATCGCAAGCTATACAAAAAACGGGCTTGCGCCCGTTTTTTATCTTGAATAGAATTCAACGACCAGCTCAGGAGACATCTGAACCTGATACGGGACATCTTCAAATGCGGGCGTGCGAATGAATGTCGCCGTAAAGCTTGCGCTGTCAACCTTGATATAATCGGCGAAATTGCGTTCGGCTGATTCCAGCGCCAAAACAACCAGCGGCATTTGCTTTGCCTTTTCGCTGACGGTTATGACATCGCCAGGCTTTACCTGATACGAGGAAATCTTCACGCGCTTGTCATTTACATTGATGTGGCCATGGCTGACCAGCTGCCGCGCAGAAAATACGGTCGGAGCCAGTTTCGCGCGATATACCGCCGCATCCAAACGACGTTCCAGCAAGCCTATCAGGTTCTGCGAGGTGTCGCCCTTCATTTTGGAAGCCTCGGCATAATAAGCATGGAATTTCTTTTCGCCGATATTGCCGTAATAGCCTTTCAATGTCTGCTTGGCTTTCATCTGCTTTGCGTAATCGGAAGTATTTCCGCCGCGGCTGGTCGGGCCGTGCTGACCGGGCTTGTATTTGCGTTTGTTAAACGGAGATTTTGCCTGACCCCACAGATTGAGCCCCAGTCTGCGGCCGATTTTCAGTTTGCGCGTGCTGCGCTTTGCACCAAGACGTGCCATAGTTTTATCCTTTTGGTTTTTTAGGTGCCCGACATTTGACAGAATCCTTATCTCAAACGGGACCAAAATTCACCGTTGATTATTCAGTTCTGATTGCCTGACAGGCTTATATTACAGGCAAGATTTAGAAAAAGCAAGCATTTTGCGTTAAAAATCGCGCCATCAGCGCGATTTCTCATTTCAGAACAAAGTGCACATTATATTGCGGCTTTTTATCTGGCCCCAAAGATGCGCGAATAACGCGGTTTGCAGCCAATTGAGCATTTTTCGCCAGGCTGTCTTGACTTTTGCGCTCGGCCTTGGACATTGCGTTTATAATTTTCGTAATTTCTATTTGAATCTGGCGCTTCATAAAGCCCGTGTCGTCGGTTTCAAATATGCCCGCGCTGGAAACAATAGGCTCGCCTTTTAAGAATCCGCGTTTGTCCACCGGCAGAGTTATGAAAACCGCGCCGGAAGTTGCGATTTTTCTGCGGTTTTTGTAAACCTGATCGGAAGCGCTGCGCTCGGTTTCGCCTTCCATGACGACAAAGCTGGTTTGTATGGTTTCAGAGACATAAGGAGCCTCGCCGTCGGACAGCGCGACCATTTCTCCGTTCTTGACCAGCATCATGTGCTTGGCGCCGCCGCGCTCCATCGCCATCTTGCCGTTCAGCATTTCGGTTATGTATTCGCCGTGCATAGGAATAGTTGTCTGGGGGTGAACGATGTCATAAAAACGTTCGTACTCCGGCCGGCCGGAGTGTCCGTTCGCATGGACTTTGTCTGTGTCGTATATGGTGTGGGTGCGAATTCCCATTCGCGCCAGTTTGTTGTACAGGAACGATACATCTGATTCGCGCCCCGGGATTATTATTGCGGAAAACACGACTGTATCGGTCGGCTGCAATTTCAACTCCTTTACATGCCCACGGCACAGGCGCGTCAGCATCGCATACTTTTCGCCCTGGGAACCGGTCAGGTATATCGCCTGCTTTTCGGCCGGCAGGTCTTTGATATCGGCATGAGTATAAACATCGTCTTTGCCCAGATATCCGAATTCTATCCCAATTTCGCGGAATTCCGGCAGCCCGACATAAGGCACCGGATTCGGATTGCTGCGCTCTTTGATTGCGGCGATTCGTCCGGATTTCTTCGCCGCTTCGGCAAACATTTTTATTCGGGCGATGCTGCGCGAATAGCCTGTTATAAAAACGCGTCCCGGGGCTTTTTTCATAATTTCTTCCAGGGTGCCGCTAACTTCGACCTCGGTCGTTTGCACGGTCTGCCTGTCCGGATTAGTCGAATCGCAGGCACAAGCCAGCAGTTTCGGGTCAGACCCGATTTCGCGCAATCTCGCATAATCCGTCTGATTTTCAATCGGAATTCCGTCGTTGAAAGTCCAGTCGCCCGTATGCAGGATTTTTCCCGCCGGCGTTTGGATTACCAGCATTTGCGCCTCTGGAATAGAATGCGACACATGGAAAGTCTCAATCAGAAACGGATCTAGGTCAATGCTTGCGCCGTTGTGGTCAAATATGACAAGGTCTTTGCCGTCTTTGAAGTCGATTTCCAAGCCGCGGAATGTTCTGCGTATGATTTCGCCCGGAAAGCGCGTGCAGTAAATAGGCTTTTTAAATTTCGGCCAGATGAATTTCAAAGCGCCTATATGGTCTTCATGCCCGTGCGTTATTACAAAGCCGACGACGTCTTTTTTGCGCTTTTCCAGCCAAGTCGTGTCGCAGTACTGCACATCGCCGGCGCCGATTTCTTCTTCCAGGAATCCCATGCCGCAGTCGACGATCAGATATTTTCCCTTGTATTTGTATATGTACATATTCTGGCCGATATGCTCTAACCCGCCAAGAGCCATGAAGTATATTTTCTCGTCGTTCAGGTCGTTTTCAAATTTGTTCATGCCTTTGATTTTTTTTGGCGCGCCGCCGCCGATGATTGTTTCCAAATCGTCGGAATTGTCGGACGGAACCGTTTTTTCTCTTACTTTTACCATTTTTTTATCCTTTTTTATGGTTTTAGGTCATGCCCGGCCGCAAATTCCATCACTAATAAAGCCAGATGCTTTATTTGAAATGAATCCGCGGCCGAGCGGCTTTACACATGGCAATCATGCCACAAACACAATAAGCAAGTGAAGGGGATTTTTGTCAGAGGCGCGATAACAAACCAGCCTGCTTCTTTATTGTAATGCTTTTATCATAGTACTTTTATTTGCCGGTTGCAAGCAATAATTAGAATTATCCGGCAAAGAAACGACCGATTTATGAATTTTTGTTATTGCAAATCTGATAAAGTTCTTTATAATCTGTAAAGCATTTTAGGTGTCGCGCCGGCATAGTCCGGAATGACAAGCGCTGTGCGCAAATGCGCGTTTTGTTTTGCTGGGGTGTCGTCTAACGGTAGGACAAGAGATTTTGGTTCTCTTTATCGCGGTTCGAATCCGTGCGCCCCAACCACTCTGTTTTTGATGCGGGTTTCTTTGTAAATTTTACACATAAATCTCCAAAGCTGCCGGCAACTGCGAACTGTCATTATTTTTAGACAGCTGGAAATAATTCCGATTATCACTCAAATAGAAAGCCCCGCAATCGCGGGGCTGTTTTTATGCGCGTTTTAATTGTGGTTCTTTATAACCGTAATCCAGCATATGCTCGGCCGCGCGAGATAAGAATGCCGAACGGTTGCGGGCAACTGAATCAATGCGCGCCATAAGGGATGCCGGCATAGACAGAGTATAGCGCCGGGCATCGGATCCAGGAAGAGCCGTAATAATAGCAACGGCATAATCGGAATCTTTCCAATCATCCCAACCCCACCATTCATTTTTTATATCGGCCAAAGAACGCGGTTTCGGAATACGTTCGTTGTCTTCTTTCATTCCCTCGATATGAAACGCCAGCGCTTCGTGCGCCATGCGGATGGCATCGTCATAGGTATCGCCCTGGGTAACTAAGCCGTCAAAGTCCGGAAACACCACATCAAAGTGTTTGGTATCCAAAGATACAAGCGCGATATATTTTTCCATTTTTTCACCTCTTTTTCTGCGGCGGGGCTTATTTTAGCCCAGCCTGTATTAAAATGCTTTTTGCCGTTTTCGGATCCATGTCTTTTTTTGGATGCGGAACAGTAACCTTGCCTGTCTTGACCGGGTGCCTAAACTGATGATGAGAACCCTTGCAATTGACTTCATACCAACCGTCTTTTGCTATCATATCGATCAGCTCTTTGCTTGAATAGGTTTTCATTTGTTTCCCTTTCGTTACATAAAGTATTGCATATATATATATGCAAGTCAAGTAAAAAATCAGAATTATTTTTGGTAAGAAAGTGTTATAAATTAACACAAAAATCACGCTGCCATCAGCAGGTGGAAATTATCATTCGCGGCTTTCAATTCGGCAAAGCAGTCTTTATAATAAGTTCTAAGATTGTCCAGTATCGACAACCAGTTTTTATTTTCCAATTCGGCCATGGCGTTTCAAGCATTATCTTAAATGTCTTGCAAATTTTGAATCTTTTTATACAATACCCTCCGCCGGAGTAATCCAAGCCGGACTTTGGTCCCATCGTCTAGCGGTTAGGACGTCAGATTCTCATTCTGAAAACACGGGTTCGATTCCCGTTGGGACTGCCACTGAATTATAGAATCTTTTTCATTTTGCCCGCCAATGAATGGCATGACAGGTTTTTGATTTGTTAATTATTAATTTTTTTGATATAATTTGCGTATAGAGTATAAAATAAACATGTAAGATTTCGGCAAACACGGCCGATTGGCGCAGATTGTGGAAAAAGCCCTGTCATATATTCGGGCAAAAGTTTTTATTTGAAAAGCGGCGATAGTGAAAAGATTCTTTATATATTTTTTTGCAACCATATTTTTCGCAGGCTACGCGATTGCCGAAGATGCCGCGAGTATTTCGCGCGTCGTGCAGCCTTCCAGGGCTGTTCCGGCCAGCAGCTCGTCATCGTCCGCCGAAACTGAGTCCGCAAGGCAAAGCGAGACCAGCCGCGTGGCGATCACCAGAAATGTCGTGCAAAAAGCGCCGGTTGCCCAGAATGCGAATCCTGATCTTGAAGAAGGTGAAAACTTGGGCGTTTCTCGTGTTATTCCTGCGGTTCGTTCTGCGGATAATGCGGCGGTTTCGCGCAGGACGACAACAAATAATGTTCCGCATGCCGCCGATGGCGGCACAGTCGCTTCGCGCGGGGGCATTTCCCGCGCTGTTGCCGTTGACTCTCCGACCGCGCGCGAAAATTTGGAGGCGACCGTCCGCACCGTGGGTCGCAATTCGCGAACTCAGGCGGCCAGCCTGAACAGCAGCGCCGCCGTCAGACGCGCTGGCCTGACATTGCGGCCCACCACTGCGGAAGTGGGCGGGCGCGCAACCATCGGCGGAACAGATATTCAGACGGGCTCTAACTTTGACAAGGCGCGAACCGTGCATAGCCGCGCCGCCGCCGCGCCCGCCAAAGAAACAATCACCGAAGCCACAGAGCGCTTGCAGCAAACGGCGGATTTGAACAAATCCTGCCAGACGCAGTACAACGACTGTATGGATCAATTCTGCGCGGTCATCGACGCCAATCAGAAACGGTGCAGCTGCAGCTCTAACCTATCCAAGTACACCAAGGTTGAATCCGCCGTCAAAGACGCCAACTCGCAGCTGAACGAAGTCGCGCAGCGCATACGTTATATCGGGCTGTCCGCTGATGAAATCCGCGCAATCATGTCGGCGACCGAAGCGGAATTGGTTTTGGACAGCACAAAAGACAACACGGAATCCCGCAGTATGCTGGAAGAGATAGAAAAGCTGATAAAAGACCCAACCAGCGCGTCTTCCTATTCCGGCGACAGTTATTCCGGTTTAAATATGGATTTGGATTTTTCGTCGACAGACAGCGGCGATTTATTCAGCCTGGACTTTCTGAGCAATAATTCGTCCAGTTTTTCGAACCTGCGCGGGACCGAGCTTTACAATGCCGCGAAAAAGCGCTGTAATACTGTTTTAAACCAATGCAAAAGCGCGGGGGCGACAGCGCAGCAAATTACCGGAAACTATGACCTGGCTATCGACAAGGACTGCATCACGTACGAGCAGGGTCTGGGCAAAATGAACGAAACCTTAAAAACCAATGTGCGCAGTGCGCAGAAAATGCTGCAAAGCGCCAGACTGGCCGTTTTGCAAGATAAAAACCAATACGACGCCAAGGGCTGCATATCCGCATTGAACACATGCATGACCGACGACATGGTATGCGGCGCCGATTACACCAAGTGCCTTGATCCGACCAAAAGATACATAGACGAAAACGGAAATGTCGTTCTGGGGCAGAGAATAGCGGATATAAAGGACTTTATGGCAGAATACAACAATGCCAGTATAGACAGGGCTTTTCTTATTGCTTCTAAGAATCATCAGCCTGTAAACCCCGATACTTGTAAAGCAGGAGGCAATGGGGGCCAGTGCATAGTCCGATATCTGCTGGAAAAAATCGGCACCGGCAAGACGGTGACCGACGGCGGATTATGCCGCGCTGTTCTGGACAAGTGCCGGCGCTATACATACGGTTCGTCAAATGATGTTTATGATGCGTATAATGATGTCGTGGTCAATTATGTCCAGCGCGCGATGGTGAACATCCAAGCGGCGCAGATGAAGATAATATCCGATTACGCGTCAAGCTGCATGCTGGATATCGCCAGCTGCTATAACCAGCAGGTTTCGCAAGTCAATGCCTGGTCCAGCGCGGCCAGCACCGACAGCGTGTATAATGTGATGCGCGGCGCATGCCGGAATGTTGCGCTGACTTGCGCGTATGCGGTCTTTGCGGGCAATGATGGCGCCAACGGCATATGCGGCACCAATGCATGTGATGATGACGGACATATAAACGCAGTGTCCGAAATGTTCTATCAATCATTGCTGTGTCCGGATAATTCCACTTATACTGAGACATCTAAAAGTGCCGCTCTTACTGCTGCTAATTCTGCTAATGATATTACTGCTATTAACAAGTCTTATGTCAATGAAAGATGCAAATGCGACAATAATTATACCGTCTATGGCAAGACTTGCACCAGAGAATGCACACCCGGAACTGTCCGCAATTCCTTGACCGGCACTTGCGATAGTTGCCCTGTCGGCACATTTTCTACAAGTGGTTTGGAAGTTGGACCTTGCACCCCTTGCGGTGCCAATGGCGGCTATTATTGTCCCGCAGGTGCTGCTAATAGTAATACTCCATGTCCCGCAAATCATTATTGCAGTGGCGGAGCGGCTCAACCGGTAGCATGTTCAAGCGGACAGATTCCTAACCCTACTCATACTGGTTGCATATCCTCCGGCCCATAACCGGTATTTGCGAGACTTGCCCGTACGGCGCATATTCCGCCGATGTGATATTTATTACCCCTGCCGCCATTTCAAAAGGCGGCGTTTGGATAATTTGACTGCGATTAATCGATTATTTTTTCTTTTGCTTGAATTGTATGTCGCGCAGCTTTTTGTATTCTCCGTCCAGCGCCGATAGCTCCGCGTCTGTTCCTTGCTCTATAATTTTTCCGTCTTTCACGACGCAGATGATATCCGCGTAAAGTATCGTGGACAAGCGGTGCGCGATAACAAATGTCGTGCGGCCTTTCATCAGGTCTGTCAATGCGGATTGTATCAATTTCTCGCTGTAAGTGTCCAGCGCGCTGGTCGCTTCGTCCAGCAGCAATATCGGCGCGTCTTTCAATATTGCGCGCGCGATGGCGATGCGCTGCTTTTGGCCGCCCGACAGCAGCGAGCCGCGCTCTCCCACATTCGCGTTGTATTTCTTTGGCAGATTCATGATGAATTCGTGCGCGTTGGCCGCGACGGCCGCCGCCTGAACCTGGGCGGGCGTCGCATTCGGCGCGCCGTATTTTATATTGTCGAAAATGGTGCCGTTGAACAAGAACACATCCTGGGAAACTTCGGCCATGCTTTTGCGCAATGAATTCAGGCTGTATTTGCGGATATCCGTCTTGTTGATTTTAACCTTGCCGCGCTGGGGGTCATAAAACCTTTCCAGCAAATTGAGCATCGTGGTTTTTCCGCCGCCGCTGGGGCCTACCAAAGCGCAGACTTTGCCGGCCGGCACCGTCAGGCTGACATCGCGCAGCACAGGCTCGCCCGGATTATATGCGAACGAAACATTGTCGAATTCGACGAACATCTTTCCCGGTTTTAATTCGGCCGCGTTTTTCGCGTCTTGGATATCCGGCTGGCTGTCCAGGAAGCTGAACAGCACCTCGGCCGCCAGCAGCCCGTGCTGGATTGAATTTCCGGTGCCGGTTATGTTCTTGGCCGGCTTGTACGCGGCGGTCAGCGCCAGCAGGAACGCCGTGAAGTCGCCGACTGAAATCGCGCCGCTGATGATAAAGCTGCCGCCGACAACCAAGGCCAGCGCCAGCCCGATGGAAATCATCAGCTCTAATAACGGCGATTGCAGCGCGCCCGCCTGGGTGTTCTTGTAAGAATTGGCGACGGAATCATTCAAAACATTGCCGAATTTATCCGTCTCGGATTCTTCCGTAGCGAATGCCTGAATCGTCTTGATGCCGTGCAGAGTCTGGTTCAAATGCTGGGTTATGTTGTTCGCGATTCCAAAGGATTCGCGCGACAGCCGGCGCTTTTTGCGCATTATCAGCACCATCGGAATCATGATCGCCGGCACCAGAAACAGCAGCACCGCGCACAGCTGGGGCGCGAACCAGATCATCAGCCCCAATGTTATCATCAGTGTCGCGATATTCTGCACGACATCAATGATTGTGCCGGTCACCAAGGTCAGAACCGCGTTGGCCTGAACCGTGAAATAATTAAGATTCTTTCCGATGCCGTCGCCATAGAATTTGGAAATATTCATGCGCACCATGTGGTTGTAAATGCGCTTTTGCAATCCGGCGTGCGCCATCAGCCCGGCCTTGGACATCGTCAGGGACTTTGCATAGCCGAATACACCCTTTAGCCCGAACGCCGCGATTATTTGCAGCCCCAGCATGTACATGGATAGAATATTTTTCTCGATAAAAGCCTTGTCCACAACCTGCTGGACAATCGTGATGGTGTATCCTTCGGCGGCGGCCGCGCCGATGGTGCAGGCAATGCCGGCCAGCAGCCATTTCCAATAAGGCCGCCCGACTTCGCGCCACACGCGGCTGTACAGAGACCACTTTATCCCGACATTTTTCTCATCGCCCGCGGCAAAAGATTTTATTTTTTTAAATATTTTTTTCATGAAAACGAATATACACGCAAAAATGGAAAAAATCAATCACTAAAAACTTTTTGATTTCTTTGTGAAAGCAAGCATCGCGTCCATGGCGTTATTATTGCGGGCGGCAGGAAAATGAAATTCGTGATAATTCATTTCCGGCCGGCCGGCGAATTGCCTGTCGCGTTCCGCAGCGGAGTTTATCTTTCCCCAATACGCGATGCCGTATGGATTTTGAGAATTGTATACATATCCTCCGATTAAAACGCCTCCGTCTTTCAAAAGGCCGGATATTGGAATTATTATCTTGTCGTAAAATTCCGTCAAAGAGTCGGAAGAATTTGGAAAAATCTGGTCGGAATACGCGACGATGTTGCTTAAATGCACAAAGTCGTATTTTTTGTTTTTTATAAATCGAACGATTTTCGTGGCGTCTTTTCGATAAAATTTTGTTTCAGTGCCGCTTAGCCTTGATTTTACCGAATTATAATTTTCCTGAGACTGCAAATACGGAATGTTTTTAATGTCGTATTGCTGGGATATATGTACTTTTTTTCTTCGCGGCGTATTAGAGCAAAAAATTCTGTCGGGCCTTTCCTGGGCCATTTCGCAAAGCATTTGCGCGCCTTTGGACAATCCTTTGTTTATCTGCGCGCACATGTCTGCGGAAAAGAAAGATTTCTCGCTGTGAAAAAATTCAAGAAATTCAGACAGCGAGAAGTTCAAGATAACTTGTTCTTTTATATCTAACAAGTATTTTGACACGATGTTTATGTCAAAAGAATCCACGCGGCGAACCCCGTAATGCAGCGCCGACAGCTTGTAATCCCCGCTGCCGTTTACGACCAGACAGTCCTTGCCCGCGCAGCGGCGCAGCATTGAATCGCGAAGATTTTCGTTTGCAAAAAGATATGCCGGCGCCAGATTGGAAACCGAAGCCCGCATCACGCGTGATTTAGCTCGGTCAATTGCTTCGTTAACTTCTTTTTTCATTGTTTATTTTCCTTGATTTAAGGAATGTAAGAAAATTTCATTATTAAAATAGTATATTATTTTTATTTGTCAAGTTATTTGTGGCGCGTAAAAGCTTGACTTTTAAGCAAAAGGCATATAAACTATCAAAACCTTAAATTTAATTATCGGGGTCATAGCTCAGTTGGTAGAGGTAAGTTGCTTTGCAGCGCAGCGGGTCTGTCATCTGGGTTGAAGAGTTAGTTATCGGGGTCATAGCTCAGTTGGTAGAGCACCTGCTTTGCAAGCAGGGGGTCGTCAGTTCGAGTCTGATTGGCTCCACCAGAATTCGTAAAGGGGGTGAATAACCTATGGTAAAAGTTCTTGTGCGCGATAATAATGTAGAGCAGGCTCTGCGAGTTGCAAAACGCAAGTCTCAAAAAGAAGGCCTGTACCGCGAAAGCAAAGAAAGGCAACGTTATGAAAAGCCTACCACGAAACGCAAGCGACTGAAAGAGGAAGCCGTTCGTAACGAAAAAAAGCGCCAGTCAAAACAGAGAATGGTATTTGGATTCTAAAAATGTCCCGCAAGGGACATTTCTCGTTTAAAAAGGTCGGAAATGGAAACAACTAATAAAGAACAGTGGAACGAACTGCATCGGAATAACAAAAAATTATCAAGAGGAATTTCATCATTAGAAAAAGGATTGGATAAAAACTCGAAACAAATGCAGCTAATAATCTCTAATCAAGCGACCGAGATACAGTCGGAGTTTTTTAAGGACGAAAGTCCTCTCAAAATAAAAATATCATCTATTTATGATCTGAATTTGATGGCGAAACTGGTTGAGCGCAAGCCGGTGGAATTCGTTAGAAAATGCCTGATCCAATACAATCCGATAATTACACCGTTTAAAGAATACATCGCAAGCCCCGGCAAGAGCTTATTGTCATGGCATGCTTTGGATCCGCTTTCTCCCGAGCGGTATGGTATTATTTATATGAAGTGTCCGGGGATAAATGTCAAAGCGTCGGAAGATAACGGCTCTCCATACAAAGACTGCTCGTACGAAGGATGTATAAATTTATCCTTGGGCAATACAGTAAAAGAGGTTATGTGCTGTCATTGGGAGCTGTACAATCTTTTAACCACGTATTATTGCTGCTCGTTATAACTCGAATATTGTGAATTTGCAATCATGTTAGCCCGATTGGTAATGGGGGGACAGTCAAACTTAAAACCTAGCGCAAGAATTTGGTCTTGGATTGTGTCCCCCTTGGTAAAGGAGAGGGCTCACATTATGTTGAGGTTATGTTTAAAGCGCTTTCTTGCAAAAAACAGCTCCAACGTGGCGCTTAATATTTCCAGACTCTTGCTGTATCTCTTGCTCCTCCTATTAA
>JAITJD010000035.1 GCA_031279085.1 Rickettsiales bacterium
TAAAATAAATTTTTTGAATATTTCAACGCTTTTTAAAGCTTTTATCATCATCCAAATTTGTTCGGACTTATTCTCTGCCATAAGATGAGAAACTTCTGGAATGTGAACAGAGCCTCCTTCAAAAAGTTCATGACTTTCTGAGTCGGTAGTAAAAGTTTGAGTTGCCTCTTGATTCCATTCTTTTAAGACACTTAATAAATCAGATGCGAGCATTAATGGTTTAGAAAAATCTTTAGTAAAAAAATTATCATTATCAAAAGACATGCTATTGATTAGGCATGCATCTGCCTCATTTTCGATTTGTTGATATACTTTTTTATCCGTTGACTGGCTATATATCAGTGCAAATTTCTTAATTATTGAATTTTTTTCTATTTTAACAAGAAGGTATTCCCCATTATTTTCTTTTCTTTCTATGGCGTATTCCCAAGAATGCCTTTTCAATAACTCAGCAATTCGCCCCTTCAAATCCCTTTCGAGAATACCCATTCTAGTCTGTTCTCCATTATCATACATGAGCTATCCCTTTATTAAGGCACTTGTTTCAGCACTGTTCTTTATTCTGTTATATCTATATAAGTATTATAATTGAATGAATCAAGAAAATTCAAGCATGTTTTTAGGAAAATGGAGTGTATTTTATAAATGTTTAATTTAAATCCGCTTCTTATTTATAAAAAACATTTCCTTGTTCTTATTAAATTAATTCCCTGTTATGCTTTTTAGGGAATTTTTGTTAGCGATATCGCGGATGGCCGGATAATCACCTGATATTTCAATAGCAAAAGGTGACTCTTGTCGATTTTGGTGCCGAAAATGTATATTTTCCCTGTTAATTCCCTGATAATTGGTGGTGGGGGTTATGGGCTCGGCGGAAAATCTCGGATTTGTGGGAATTGTTGGGTGATGTGCGTGGGGAATGTTGATTTTGTGAGTTAAAGTTCGCGACTTGTATGCGGGGCGCCGGTATTCTTTACAACACCGCCAGGAATATATTAAAAGGTATCGGTTTACATGGACGGCATGGGGTTGTGCTCCAATTTTCCCACAAATCACATACCATCGCTATTTTTGCCGTGGTAATTATACGTGTTTTTTAGCCAATTTATAATATCAGAATCCGCAATATCTTTTGGAATGAATCCCGCGCAATAGCGCGGGCTTTTGTTTCAAAAATGTATCGTAAAGCCCGCCCGATAGGCGATGTGAGCCGCATCGCCCGCATACTTCAAGTATTCGAAAGACAATTCTTTATTCCGAAACAACCTGTATCCGAGGTATGCCTGAAACACGGAATCATACCCTCTGTTGTCGCCATTAGTATTGAAATAATATTTGTATGACGACATGAATTTCAAATAGTCAGTGATTCTGGATATAATGCCGATTTCCGGAGTAAAATAGAAATTATTAAAATCGCTGTACCTGTATCCGACGGTCGGAATCGCATAAATTTTGAAATGCCCCGCGTGCAATCCCAAACCAAGACCAAACTCGGCCGTGGGGCGAAGCCTTGTCGCATCGTCATACAAATCATTTTCAAACGATATTTTGAAATGCTTCGCAAAGCTGTCGGATATTGTAAAATCTGGAATGGACTTTATTTTTATCAAATCAAAAGCATCTAGAACAAACCGGCCGGATTCCAAATTCATGCGGGCGGAAAAATTCAATAATTTGCTTTCCAACTCATCAAAATAAGCATCCGACACATCGCGCAGGTCTTGATATATCGGATTGAATTCCATGCGCAGGTAATTATTGTCCGAATATTCGTATGATATCGCCAGCCTTGTCGGCTCCGGAGCGGACAAGATGTAATTCAACCCGTGCTTGTCGATGATTTTCTGACCTGTGCCGGTCGGTTCGAACGATATTTCTGATATTCTGTTTTTTTGACTCAATTCCTGAATATATTCGACAGGCGTTGAAAACGGCTTTATGGTGCTTTCGTCAAAATCCGCATCGGCTGTTTTTAGAACGCCGACCAGCGCCGTATTGCAATTATGCGTTATTAAAGAATACCTGATGAATTTGTTGCGCAGTTCCCACAAATGGTTTTTCAGCTTATATTTCTCCGCTTCATTCAGATTTAATTTGAATTCCCACAGAGACCTGTTCTGATTTATCAAATATTCCTGGCGTTTTATCTTATACGGCGACAGAGCATAAATTCCCTCGATTCCGAACGTTATCGCCCGATATAAGAACTTTGCCATAGATGTATTGTCCAGCGCCGCGAAATAGCTGAATGAATGTTCGCGCGGCCCGGCGTCATTGGCGCCTGAAATCTTTAAAAATGTATGCCCCATCATCGATGTCGGAGAAGTGTTGTTTTCCGCAGCAAACACCACATACACCTCATCAAACGGCACTTTTTTTTCATATTCCTCAAATTCCGCGCATTTTTGCGCCGGCAATTCTTTTACGGATACGCCGGATTGCTCCATTATCAGGTTGACGCGGGCGGGGTATCTGCATTGAATGGAATCGCCGTCTTTTAGTTTTGAGTCCAGCATCTGCCTTATGGTTTCGACATATTCCGCTTTCGGATCCTTGTATCCCGTATCAGACAGAAAAAACGAGCTCTGGCTGTCTATGACACTGCGGCCGCCGGAATAGTGCAGCAGGTTTTTCCATTCGGCGGTTTCATATATCTGCGCTTTGATCAGGCTATCAAAAGAAACACCCCCGGCTATTGCCAGAGTTCCTGAGCTGATATGCAGGAAAAAAGCAAGCGCCGGGGGCAGATACTTCATCATTTGCAGATTATTTTTTGCAATTTTTCCTTGGCTGAACCGGAACGATGGTAATATCATCATAGCTCCACACCGCGCCTGTCAGACCGTCCGTCGTGGAACCCAAAAGACCGCCTGTGATGAAGTTGCCCAAGAACCAGCCGTTCAGGCCGCTGGATATGACGACCTGGGTTTCTTCCAGGCATTGATTGTCTTCTTCTTTGATATGAACGATGATATCCTGGGACGAACGTTTCACATTCACAACCGCCGGCAGACGAACCGTTTGAACGCCGGACTTGCTTATAACCTCGGCATCAACGCGGCCGTGCGAAGTCGAGCCGGGCTGAACATTAATTTGCTGTGATCCGCCGCTGATAATTGAAGCGCATCCCCCCAACATTAAGATTATTGACGGCAAAATCAGTTTTTTCATAGGGTTGTCCTTTTTAGATGATTGTTGATAATTTTTTTGAAAAAGAATATTCCCGGCAATGCGCCAAGAATAAATTCCTCGGCGGATTATAACCAGTTCGGCATGCAAACGCAAGCAGAAAATCGCGCTGGTTCGCCCGCAGAAATTTTACCCTTGATAAAATATCGTATAATATTAGAATATGCGGTGTAAAAAAATAAAAGGAAATTAAAATGAAACGTTCTGACATTGTGCGGTCAATCCAAGTCCAGTTCAAACGCATGCGCCCTGCGGACGCGGCCGTTATATTGGATTCGGTTGTTGGTCAGCTGACAGATTCCGTCGCGAACGGCGACAGAATAGAAATAAGGGGCTTTGGGACTTTCCGCCCGCGCGCCCGCGCGACAAAAATTGGATACAATCCGGCAACGCGCGCGCGCATGCATCTGGATGCGAGAAGAACCATTCTGTTCAAGCCAAGCCGCGAACTGATTAAGAAAATGAATCTTAACAATACTTAAATACAGGAAGCCCAGACATGTTTTTTGAAAAAAAATCAGGAATCAAGAACCGCAACAGGGACAGATACGACCGAATCCGGCGCCTGATGTGGATAAAGTGCGAGGCTTGCGGCCGGCTGGTCTACTACAAGGACTACAAGCTGAACAATTACATCTGCCCGCGCTGCAACCGGTCTTTCATCATGACGCCAAAGCAAAGGTTCGACCTGCTGTTCGACAACAACAACTGGACGAAAATCCCCATGCCCGCGGTTTCCGACGACCCTTTGAACTTTGTCGACCGGATTCCATACAAAGACAGGCTGGAAGAAGCGCGCGCGGACACCGGATACAATGACGCCATTGCCGCAGCGGACGGAGTTGTCGGCGGCATTCCGGCCACGATTGCAGTTTTGAACGGCGATTTTATGATTGGCTCCATGGGGCGCGCGGTCGGCGACGGAATAATAGAAAGCATAGAGCACGCGATATCCATGAAGCAGCCGTTCATAATAGTCGCGACCAGCGGCGGCGCGCGAATGCAGGAAAATGTCCTGGCGCTGATGCAGATGGCGCGAACGACCGTCGCGGTCAACAAGATGCACGCGAACAACATTCCTTATATTGTGATTCTTGCAGACCCGACATTCGGCGGCGTCACGGCTTCGTTCGCAATGCTGGGGGACATTCATATAGCCGAGCAGGGCGCGCGCATCGGATTCGCCGGACGACTCGTGATAGAGCAAAATATCCGCGAAAAGCTGCCGTCAAATTTCCAGACCGCGGATTATTTATACGAGCATGGAATGATAGACATGGTTGTCCCGCGCGTTGAATTGCGGGCGCGCCTGGCGAAAATACTGGCTGTTTTGACCAAGCAGGTCAAAGAGCCCAAAACGATATCCGCAAAAACGCCGGCGTCGGACGCTCATAAAAAAGCGCGCGCCCAGAATTATAACGAAGCGTACCAGAAAGTATTGCTGGCCAGAAACGAAGACCGCCCGCATTTTCTGGACTATATCGCGGGAATTGTCGACGACTGGACTTATCTTGCCGGCGACCGGCTGTATGCCGAAGACCCCGCAATGTGCGGCGGCATCGGATTCTGGCGCGGAATTCCGGCCGTGATAATCGGCCAGGAAAAAGGCCGCACAATCGAAACGCGGCAAAAGCACAGATTCGGCATGCCTAATCCCGACGGATACCGCAAGGCCCAGCGCCTTATGCGGCTGGCCGAAAAATTCCAGCTGCCTTTGATATCCCTGTTCGATACCGCGGGCGCGTTCGCGGGGCGCGAGGGAGAAGAGCGCGGACAGTCCCAGGCCGTGGCAAGCTCCATAGCGACCGGATTGTCCATAAAAACCCCTTATGTCGCTGTGAATGTCGGCGAAGGCGGCAGCGGCGGCGCCATCGGAATCGGCACGGGCGACAGGGTGCTGATGCTGGAAAATGCGATTTATTCAGTAATCGCGCCGGAATCATGCGCCACCATTTTATGGAAGGACAACAAATACAAAGCCGAAGCGGCCGCCGCAATGAAGCTGACCGCGCGCGACATGGCGGAATTGAATGTGATTGACGAAGTCGTGCCCGAACCGTCCGGCGGCGCGCACACGGATTGGCAGACTACAATGGAAATGCTGAGCGTCGCGGTGGCCGAGCAAATAAACAAATTGCGGGATATTCCGGCGGGCGATCTGCCCGCGCAGCGCGCGGAAAAGTTCATTGCGATGACCCGCGATGTGGAAATCTGCCGGCCGGAACCCAAGGCGGACTGAATTTTGAAATGTTTTTATATTCCGCGTTTTTTACGTCCGCTGCCTCTGGCCAATACGCGTAAGCGCTGACACGATAGAGTAGCGGCGGCGGAACAACTCGAACATCTGCATTTTATAAATTTCTTTTTCGCCGCCTGTGTGCTTGTATCTTTCAATATACTTGTCAATCATGGTCTGATGCAGCGCCGGCGACACTCTTATAGCATCGCGATACTTCATCCATCTTTTCGCGCCTTTCAGATTATCAACTAGAAACTCTGCACGGAAGTTATTGTGCCTGACCAATGTTATGTACCCCCCGCTAAAATCCGCGGTCGATTCCTTTACATTATAATATTTCATCAAAATTTTGCTGTCGCCTGAATAAAACATTTTATTGGTTTCCTTATTATTGGTTTCCTTAAAAGGAAAGATGACATATAATTATTATTTGTCAATGTTTTTAATAAAATGTTTGCATAAACTAAGGTCTTTGTTTTTTTAAATTTCAAAATTCACGGGTCGCAGCCAGAGGCAAAATACATAAAAACCTATTGATTATTTGCGCCTTTTGAAGTATAATCTCCGCGTATCCATAAAAAGATGCCAGGGTGTAAAGAACCTTGCAATACAGAGTGCCTGATACGCACTAAAAAACCTATCCCCCGATACGCGGGGAGCCGCCGGCCATATAACAAGGGCAACCCGAAAGCTGGCGGAGTCATCTGTATTGTGATTTCTTTAACTCCCCGCGCCATCTTTTGCGGATAATACAAAAGGTGGCCGGATTGAAAAAAACTCCGATTATATTTGCGATTTTATTCTGTGCTTTTTGCCGGCATGCCGCTGCTGCGGTTTGCGAGGACGGGTATTACCTGTCCGACGATGTTTGCACGCCATGCAAAGACACGGAACTAGGCCCTTGGTATTGCAAAGATGATTTGCGGCATCCGTGTCCTGAGGTGCCGTCTTATGCTGTTATCGGCAGTACATTATTCGAAGGCACGTTGGTTGACCAGCCTTACCCTTGGACGGCATCAGATTATTATATTCCATCTTCAATATACTATTGCAACTCCAGCGTGTATATCAGTACATCAAGCGGAATCTTTTTTAGAGATTGCCGATGGGCAGACATCGATTATTTTACCGAATGCACCGGCCGCCGCTATTACTACACATGCCATGACGGATATTATTTGTCCGAATATATACTTACAAGCTTTCGCGATTGGTACGAAAGATGCGCGGCCTGCACGAATGCAAAGCCGGCCAATTCGCATTATTCCGACCAAGGAACCATTGACATTGGCGATTGTCCGTGGGAATGCGACGACGGATATGGAAAAACCGATACAGGATTATGCGCGCCGTTATGCGATGCCGGAATGACCGCGCTACGTGTCGGGAATCTTTCTATTCCGCTGTATGCGGACAAGGACACATCTCCGTCCATACATCTGTCTGTCGGCGGAACGATATGTTATGGCAGCCTGGAATCGGGAGGCGCCGCAAATGCGCTGAATATCAGCTATTCGGGAAACACATATCATTCGGTAAGATAGGAATCGCAGACCCGCCTTAACCGCGCAAACAACGATGATTCGCCGGCAATAATTCAAGATAATTTAATCTTGCTTTTTGATTTGGTGTAATATATACTGCCTAATGAAATCGGCGTAGCGAGCCAAAGGCGAACGATAGCAAGTTTGCGAAAATTCCCCTTGAATTCGTTAAAAAATGGAGCGTTGGCAGAGTGGTAATGCAGCAGATTGCTAATCTGTGATCGCAGTAATGCGATCCATAGGTTCAAGTCCTATACGCTCCGCCAGAATTGATAAAGGGCATATCTGATTATGATATGCCCTTTCACATCACATTATTTCATCTCGCCGATATAAGCGCCCATATTCGCGGCAATGTCCAACAGCGGGTCATCGGGCGAAACATAAGCGTTTGAGACTTCCATATTCGGAATCTTCGGGTCCTTTACAATATCGCCGGCCGCAAAGAAATCTTCCAATGTTATCGTAACGCATCTGCCGCCCCGCATGGCTGTCATGACATAAGTTTCGTTATTTTCTATCGCGTTCAGCGCGCAGTCCGCCATTGCGGAGGCCAGCAGCCTGTCCGCCGCCGATGTGTCGCCCGCGCGCTGTATATGTTCCGGAAAGGCTGTTCTGTTCGCAATCCCCGCGCCGGTCAGCTTGCGAGAAATCATGTCGGCCGGCTTTCCGGAATGCCCGCGCAGCGAAATCTTTTCCGACACCAGAATAATCCCGTAATCGCGCCCGCAGTTTTTCACATGATCGACCAGCTTGTCCGCGTTGAATTTTATTTCCGGCATTAGAATCGCGTCCGCGCCGACGGCAACGCCCGCGTTCAGCGCCAGCGCTCCGCTGTCCCGCCCCATGGTCTGCACGACAAACCATCTGTGATGGCTGCGCGCGGTCAGAATCAGCTGGTCGCAGAAACTGACAAGCTGCTGGACGGCGGTCGCGAATCCGATGGTCGCGTCCGTCATCGGTATGTCCATGTCGATTGTCTTTGGAATGCAGACCAGCGAAAGACCGGAATATATCCAGCGATGCTTGTGCGCCAAAGACAGGCTGCCGTTCCCGCCGATAAGAACCAGCGCGTCCAGCTGAAGTTTTTCCAAAGACTGCTTCAACCTTTTGTTAAATTGCAGATGCTTTCCCGATTTTGCGACAGTTTCGAAGTTATGAGCGCCCGGCCGCCCGTTGCAAAGAAAGCTGCCTGAAAGTCGGGCATTCTCTACGGGCAGGGTATTCGCGTCAAATTTTACAATATCGGGATTGACGCGGCTTAAACCGTCCGTGCCGTCTTTTATCCCCACAAGCTGCCATCCGCGCCGAAACGCGCCGGCCGCAATGCGGTGCATGGTGGTATTCAATCCAGAGCAATCTCCGCCTGTCGTCATAATTCCAATTTTTTTCATTTTTTGACAATCCTTTATTCGAGAATATCCGCGCCTTGCGCCTCCGCCGATTTGCCATGACATTATACCATAAATAAGTTGACAAAGAAATATTCTTTGTAATAATGTTTGTCAAAGGGACTAGGCGAGAGAAACGATGTATAAATATCGGAGAACACGATGTCCAAAAAAAGAAGCGGATATTCTTATATCGGCGCGACCAAGCGGTCCACCGACAGCATAATTAACGGGGCGATCCTGCGCCAGAGTTCCTGGATGTCGCGCCGCCGCGAATTTGCAAACGAATTTTTGAAAAAGCTGAACATATTCGCGCGTCCGGCGCATGGCAGGGCAAAAGCTTTGTCCAACGCGGCGCCTGTGATGTCGTCCAAGTCCGCGAAAGAAAAAAAATCGGGATTGATGTCATATTGGTTCCCGATACTTTGCGCCGTGATTGTTATTTTCATAGCGGCATGGGCCGCCTTTTTCCATACGGCCGCGCCGGAGAAAATCGTGGTGATTCCGGCTGTTCCGGAACCTGTGGTGCAAGAAGTTTTAAAATCGGCCGCGCCCGCCTTTGACATTGTCCGCATAGAGCGCGACGGAAATGTCGTCATAGCCGGACGCGGCATGCCGCAGCAAAACATATCCGTGCTGGTGAACGAAAAAATCGTCGCGACAGAGCGCACCGATTCCAACGGAGAATTCGTCTATGCTCCAAAGCGCGCGTTCAAGCCGGGCAATTATACGATCGGACTGGTTGATGCGGATTCAAGCGAAGTGTCCAAAGACAAAGTTTTCATATATGTGTCGCCGCAGGGATACGAGAATTCAATCTCGCTGCTGATGACCAAAAGCGGCAGCACTCTGCTGCAATCGCCAAAGCTGGTCAAAGGCGATTTGTCGGTGTCTAAAATCGACTATTTGGAAAGCGGGCGCATTGTGGTGAGCGGCGACGGGCTGCCGCGCCTGCGCGTGTCTTTGACATTGAACGGAAAATATCTGGGGTTTGCGCGCGTGTCGGATCACAAGCATTTCGGTCTGGGCGCCGATGTGGAAAAGCTGGTGCCGGGAAAGGAATATTCTCTGGCCGTCCGCCTGCATGACGGAGACGGCAAGACGGTCGCAATCGTCGCGCACAAGTTCGCGATGCCGGAAATGACGGGCGACGACGACACATTCTACACGGTGCGCCGCGGCGACTGTCTGTGGATTATAGCAAGAAATTTTCTGCGCAAAGGCATATTGTTCAGCATAATCGCGGAAAGAAACAGCATATTGAATCCGGATTTGATTTTTCCAAAACAAATCTTGCAGATACCGGTGAAGAACTGATGGGAAACGATAGAAGAAAAGAAACTATACGTCGTAATAATGAAAACTCTCGCACCGTCGGCGGCGAAGCCAAAAAGCGTGAACTCTTGCAGCAACTTGATGAATTGATGCGGCTGGCGCGCAAAATTCAATCGTATTCCGTCAGCATTCAGTTCTTAAACAACCTGAATAAACTGAACAAAACGATTAAGTTTGAAGGC
>JAITJD010000028.1 GCA_031279085.1 Rickettsiales bacterium
GTATTGGGCACGGCCGGCGGCTTGATAACCAGCAATGTCATAAAGAAGAACCAGGTCAAGGGCGGATTTGAAGATATCAGTTGCAGTGTCGGCGGCCAGGTTGTGGCCGGCTGGGGCGATGAGTTTCAGGTTGGAATAAGGTAAAAAAACGCGGGCTTGCCCGCGTTTTCATTCCCCAACAAAGCGGGGAATTCTATATTGTTATTGCGAATGTCGAGTAATGGGTAATTGAGAATGAATAAGTTCTCAATTTTCAGTTTATAATTGAATAAATAATCTTTTCTTATAATTGACAGAAATCTCCCCGCTTTTCCGGCAAGCAAGCTTGCTCGGAAAACCTCCCCTCTTTACCAAGAGGGGCTAACCCACGCTAGGATTCTCCCTCTTTATCAAGAGGGGCTTGCTCTTATTAATTAAAAAAAACACCTGCTGGGTACGTTTTTTAAATATCCAAATCTCTTACGAACTTTGCATGCTCGGTTATGAATTTGAATCTGAACTCTGGCTTTCTGCCCATTAATTCCGATACCAAAGTTCTGGTCTTTTCCGTGTCTTCCATGCCTTCTTCTGTCTTTGGGGGCAATTCGACCCGTATAAGGCGGCGCGTTTTTGGCGACATGGTTGTTTCTTTCAGCTGATTCGGCATCATTTCGCCCAGCCCTTTGAATCGCGATATCTCGATTTTTTTATTTTTGTATTTTCCGTTTTTTAATTTTTCCAATTCATCGTCAGTGTCCACATATATCGATTCGGACCCATGCGTCAGCTTGTACAAAGGAGGACAAGACAAATACAGATGCCCGCCGTGAATCAGCTGGGGCATGTCCCGATAAAAAAATGTCATCAGCAGCGCCGCGATATGGCTGCCGTCTACATCCGCATCAGTCATTATTATTATCTTTTCATAACGAAGCTTCGATTCGTCCCAATTTTTTGCAGTGCCCGCGCCGATTATGTCGATAAGCTCGTTCAGTTCTTTGTTATTTCCGAATCGCTCGTCAGAATTCGACACGACATTCAAGACTTTGCCGCGCAGCGGCATAATCGCCTGAGTCGCGCGGTCGCGCGCCTGCTTGGCGGTGCCGCCGGCGCTTTCCCCTTCGACTATGAACAATTCTGTTCCGGCCACGCCGTGCTTTGAGCAATCGGCAAGTTTCGCCGGCATGCGCGCGCGCTTGGTCGGAGTTTTGCGCGCAATATCCTTGACCTGTTTAGTCTTGATTCTGGCGTTGGCCAGATTTATCACGAATTCCAACAAGTGGCTGGCGGTCTTGGGGTCGGACGCCAGAAAAATCTCCCACGGGTCGCGCAATGCGTTTTCAACAAATCTTGCAATTTCCGGATTGGAAAGCTTTTCCTTGGTCTGGCCCAAGAACTGCGGACTTTTGTAAAACACCGATACGATCGCCGCAACCGAATCGAATACATCTTCGCTGATGATGCCTGCGGCCGCCTTGTTGTTTGTTTTTTCCCCATAGTTTTTCAAGCCGCGGGTTATCGCGGATTTGAATCCGCTTTCGTGCGTGCCGCCGTCAATTGTCGCGATTGTGTTGCAATAAGACGCGAAAAATCCATCATCGGATGCGGCGCCGTTTTCATCCGTCAAAAATGTCAGCGCCCATTCCACGCGGCCCGAATCGTCGGGAAAATCCACATTCCCGCTGAATATTTTCGGCAAAATTCGCGGCTTTGAATTGGTTTTTTCCTCCAAAAAGTCGGCAATTCCGTTCGGATAATAAAACACGGTTTCCGATTCGATATTCATGTCTTCGGTCAGCAGTTCCGGATTGCACTTCCATTCGACGCGAACGCCGCGCGACAAAAAGGCCTTGGCGCGCGCCATGCGGTAGATTTTAATCGGCCTGAACACGGCCGCGGCGCCGAAAATCTGGTCATCAAGCGTGAATCTTATTCGGCTGCCGTGATTTTTAGTAGGTTCGCCGCGCGTTATTCCGCCGGTGGGTTTCCCGCGCGAGAATGTTTGCGTCCAGACAAAGCCGTCGCGGGAGATATTGACAGTCATCTCGGACGACAGAGCGTTTACAACCGCGCTGCCGACGCCGTGCAGGCCGCCGCTGGTCTTGTAGACATTGTTATTGAACTTGCCGCCGGAATGCAGAGTTGTGAAGATAATCTCTAATGCCGATTTGCCGGGGAACTTCGGATGCTCGTCAACTGGTATGCCGCGGCCGTCGTCGGTGATTTCTATGGTCTTGGCATCTATAAGATTCACTGTGATTTTTTTTGCAAAGCCGGCCACGGCCTCGTCAATCGCGTTGTCCATAATTTCAACCGGCAAGTGGTGCCAAGCTTTTTCGTCCGTGCCGCCGATATACATGCCCGGGCGAAGACGTACGGGCTCTAGCCCCTCTAAAACCTGGATATCGGACGCATCATAAGAATTCTGTTGTTTTTCAGCCATAGGGCAACGATACCTAAAAAAATTCGCGCCTGCAAGCGTCAAAAATTACAAAATTGCTTTTTTTATATTAAGTTTATCTCTTAATTTAAAGCAATTTCTATTGCGGCTTGATTTTTTGACAGATAGTACTATATATTCTTAAAATATGTAAATTGACGGAATCAATCATGAATAAGAATCCATACGAAGTTCTGGACGTGGCAAAAAATGCCTCGGACGCTGATATAAAAAAGGCTTATCACAAGCTGGTCATGAAATACCACCCGGACAAAAATCAGGGCGACAAGGCCGCGGAAGAAAAATTCAAGGAAGTCAACAACGCCTTTGACATTCTGCGCGACCCGCAAAAGCGCGCGGCATACGACCAATTCGGCGAAGCTGCCTTTGCCGGCGGAAACGGCGCGTCGGCGGGCGGGGGCTTTAACGGAAACCCGTTCGGCGACGGTTCGTTCAGCTTTAATATGGGCGGCGGAATGGGCGGAATGGAAGACATAATACGCGAAGCCATGCGGGGCTTTGGATTCGACGGATTCGGTTCTTCGCGCCAAAGCCGCGCCGGGCCGCAGGAACAGGCGGGCCGCGACCTGCTGGACGAAGTTTCGATAGATTTGAGCGACGCGTATTTCGGAAAAACTCATACCGTGAAATTTTCAAGCAATGTAAAGTGCGAAAAATGCAAGGGATTCGGAACCGACGACGGCAAGCCGGCGCCGATTTGCGAACGTTGCGGCGGCAGCGGGTTCGTCCATACTCAGAAAGGATTTTTTTCCGTAGAGGCGCCTTGCCCGGATTGCAATGGGCTGGGGCGCAAGATAAAGAAAAAATGCAGCGCATGCGACGGAACCGGCGTTGTTCACAAGCAAAGGACATTAGAGGTAAAAATACCCGCCGGCGTCGAAGACGGCGCGCGGCTGCGCTTAGCCGGCCAGGGCGAGGCCGGGCGGCTGGGCGGCCCGTCCGGCGATTTTTATCTGGATATTCATGTTAGGCCGGATAAAAAATTCAAAAGAGCGGGCAGCGATTTGCTTGCGATAGAAAATGTTTCGTTCACGGTTCTTGCGCTGGGCGGCGAGCTGGAATTTGAAACAATCGACGGAAAAAAGCTGTCCGTGAAAATTGCCCCGGGAACCCAGATCGGCGAAAGGCTGCGCGTGCGCGGTCATGGAATGCCGGGCAAAAGCAGGGGCGGCTTCGGCGACTTGTATATAGAAATCGCAATGCAGGTTCCCACAAAGCTTTCTGAAAAGCAGAAAAAATCATTGGAAGAGTTTTCAGCTGCCGAGAAAAAGGGCAAAAGCTGGTTCTGAACTTTATTTTACCGTGTGATAAGTGCCGCTTGAATAATTTATATTGAACGCATTGATGGCGGAACCGCTGGTCAGTGAGCCATAGCATATCTGGTTGTTGTATTTTATGCCCAGCGCCGGAGTCGTTACCTTTGTATTATAAAGTTGAGTCGTCAGACTGGATGTGCGCAGCTTGGTTATTCCGGCTGTGCATATCTGCGCGCATATATTCGTACTTGTAAGGCTGTATCCGGTGTTGCAGGTAATGGTGCAGCCGGATGTAGCGCCCCAGGTATAGCATCCGCTGACGCTGTTCTTAATCGCGTTGCAAGTCTGGGTTCCATTATAACTGCCGTTGGCGACGGTTCCGCAGCTGACTGTTTGCGTGGAATTATAGGTGCAATCGCTGGTGCATGACACCGCCGGGCACGCGGTTCCGCCCGCGCAGGTGTAGTTGGCGCCGTAAGCGGAGCAGGGCCGGCATGCGTTGCCCGCAACCGCCGTGGTATAGCAAGCTGTGTTGGAGCTGTTCTGAGTCATGTAATATCCCGCCGCGCAGGAAGTGTATTTTTTATATGCCGGACATTCATAACCTGCGGCAAAAGCGGGCAGACTGTGCAAAGCAAACAAAAATATAAGTGAAAAAATCGTGAGGCGGCCATACAAGGGAAAAACAAATGCAGATAACAAATCTGCATTTGTTTTATGCATCCTTTTATTTTCCATAATTTTTGATTTCTGCAACATTTCTTCTTTGATTTATGCCTAAGACAATAATTTTATTTATTTCTTGCTGTTAAGATAATCAGATAAACAAATACTGATAACAAATTTATTTTGCGATTTTTTTATACTTTTTTGCAAAATCCATAGTGTATGTCGCCGCAGACCACATGCTGGCCGCCAAAGCCAGCCACAAACCCCATATCCCGATCTTTGGCAGCACATATACCGCGAACATGACCAGCCTGCTGGTCGCATTCGGAACAAAACTTATGCCGACGGCGAACATAAGCAAAAACGCGCCGGTTGCAATCATTTGCAGGCTCGTTTTAATTTTAGCCATTGAAAACCGCGCCTTAGGCACCGGCATCGCGATTTTCTGGGTTCCCAGGAATTCGCGCAGGCCGCTGATATAAATCTCGCGCGAGATCATGACGATAATCGGCGCCACGACGAACCATATCGGCATCATCGCGGCCAGCATAACCATTGTGTTTATCACCAGCAGCTTGTCGCCGATGTGATCCAGAACGCCGCCGATTTTGGTGGCCGCGTTGTACTTTTTTGCCAGCAATCCGTCAAAAAAATCCGATATCCCCGCCAGAGCAAACAAAACAAATGCCAGCCAGAACATTTGAAACATTAATATAGGAATAATAGCAAACGCGGCGAATATTCTGAAACACGATAAAAAGTTTACGAAGAACTTCATAGAAGACATCCTTTTGACACTTATTTATAGTGTATATTATACTCTTTTTTAAAAATGAAAAAAGGAAAAAATTTTTTCGGCTGCGGATTTTCCCAAACCGGGCACTTTTTGCAACGCGGCCAAATCCGCGTCCGCTATTTGTCTTACCGAGCCGAAATAGTGCAGAACCGCGCGCTTTCGCGCGGGGCCTATGCCTTCGATTTCATCAAGCCGGCTGGCGGTCATGGCCTTGTCGCGCAAAGCGCGGTGAAAGGAGATTGCGAATCTGTGCGCTTCGTCCCGCACGGCGCGCAGCAGTAAAAATACAGTCGAATCTTTGGCCAAATCATAATGCTCGCGGCCGTCGGGCATGATAAAATGCTCGTCGCCGTCGCGAACCTGGCCTTTGACCACGCCTAGTATCTTTGCGGCCGGCGCGGTTTTGCGCGCGATGCTCCACTGCGGCCGGCCGCCGTCAACTATAATCAAACCATGAGTTTCTTCGCTATTTTCATTTTTATTCAAATCGGCGTCGGCGCGTTGAATAAATTCCTCCATCATTGCAATGTCGTTGCCGGCGCGCGCCGCGTCTTTCAATTTGAAATGCCGGTATTCGGATTTTATAAATCCGTCGTGTCCGAAAACTATCATCGCGCCGACCGGCGTCCGCCCGAACAAGTGCGAATTGTCAAAAACACATGCCCGGTCTATTTTAATTCCCAGCCATTTTTCCAGTTCGCCGACAGACTGATTCCAATTTATTCCGATGTTTTTTTGCTTTATTCCACGCGCCGCAGTGCCGGAAAGGGCGGCTATTTTATCGCGCATTTCGGCGGCGGCCTCAAAATCCAGATTATCGGAAAGCTTTTTCATTTTATCCGAAAGCTCGGCGATTATCGGCTCGCTGTCGCCGGACAGGATTCTGCGCGCCAGCGCGACCTGGTCATTATAGTTGTTTACAGAGCAAAGCGGGTACAGGTTGTCTTTTCCATCCGCGCATTGAGTTTTTACCATGCAAGGCGCGGAGCATCTGCCGATTTGATACAGCAGGCATGGCCGCGCGCGGTTTTTCATAAATGTGTCCGCGCATGTGCGCAGCTTGCATACTTTTTGTATCATCTTGATTGCGTCGTTTAATGCGGATACCGAAGGATACGGGCCGAAAGTGTCCCGCTTTTGGGAAATCTTTCCGCGGAATTTCAGCAGGCGCGGAAACTCGCCCGCAGTCAGCGCCAGCATCGGATACATCTTGCCGTCCGTCATCATGATGTTGTACTTGGGCTTTTGAGTCTTTATCAGACGTTCTTCCAGCACCAGCGCATCCGATTCGTTTTTTGTCAGCTCCCATTCTATCCGCGCGACAAACTTTCGCATTATCCGCTTGTACGGCTCCAGCTTTGAAATGTCCGCATATTGGCGCAGCCGGGCCGCGATATTTCTGGCTTTGCCGACATACAGCAGCGCGCCGGCGGCATCGTACATCTTATATACTCCCGGGGCGGCGGGACTGTTCTCAATCAAATCTGCAAATTGAATGTTCATGCGATTTATGATACAATTAAAAACATAAAAATCAAATGGAGGAAAAAATGCAAGTCGCAAGCTGCAAACCACAAATCGAAAACACCAAAGCCCAAAGCGGCCGCAGCATGATTGAAATGCTGGGCGTTCTGGCTATTATGGGCATAATAACCGTCGGCGCCGTCACCATGATATCCGCCGCCATGAGAAGCCAGAAAAGAACGACAGTAAATGACGAAGTCGCACAGATAGTCACGGGCGTCCGCCAATTATTGGGCGAATACGACGATTTTTCCAACATAAACGATTCCACTATTTTCGGCGCAATCGGAATGTCGCATAAAAATCCGTACGGCGGAAATTACGAGCTGGCGGTGAATCCGTCGAATTCGCGCCAGTTTATTCTGTCCATAAAAGGATTGTCAAAGTCCGACTGCGAATATTTTGTGACCAAGGCCTGGTCCGATTCCGCCGATTTCCAGATGTCTGACGGAAAGCGCGGCGGCGCGATGGGCACTTGCGCGGACGAAAACGGAAAGAACACTGTTCAAGTAGTGTACGGAGAATAAAAATGAATGGCGATGGAAAAAAGATGAGGCAAAATTATTCATCTTTCCTCCCTTAGTCATTTCCAATTGAAATATGGCAGAATATGCTGATGTTTCCCGAACAGAAGACGGCGCCAGACTGCTGCGCTGGTTTTTGCGTCATTATCCCGGGCTGACGCAGGGAGAGTTTTACAAGCTTTGCCGCGGCGGACAGATAAGGGTTAATTCATCCCGCTGCCGCGGAAATGAAATTCTGCGCGCCGGTGATTTGGTCAGGGTGCCGCCCACTTTTGCAGAATATCATCGGGATAAAGTCGAAAAGACGGAAAGCGGAGACAAATTTTCCCTGGCTGATTTGGAAAAGCTGCGCAAGTGCATAATCCATAACGATTCAGATATAGTGATATTCAACAAGCCGGCCGGCCTGGCGGTTCAAGGCGGAACAGGAATAAAAATGGCCGTCGATAAAATGGCGGCCGCATTGTTCCCTTATGACAAAATATCGCTGGTTCATCGTCTTGACCGCGAAACCAGCGGCATACTGCTGGTCGCAAAGAACCAGGGCGCGGCGCAAATATTGGCAAAGGAATTCCAAGACAAGGCGGTGAAAAAGGAGTATCTGGCCCTGCTGTGCGGCGATGTTTCGCCGAACCAAGGCATAATTGATAATTTTATGGCAAAAGGACGGATTTTAGAAAACAATGGCGCCCAAGCCGATAAAGATCGCCCGCATCGCGCGATTACCGAATACAAGGTCATATCAAAAGTGCCCGGCGTTTTGTCGTGGGTTTTGTTTCTGCCTAAGACCGGCCGGACGCATCAGCTGCGTTTGCACAGCGCTTTTTCGCTGGGGGCGCCGATAGTCGGCGACGCGCTTTATCGGGAGGAAAAGCGCCGGACGCGAAAAATGGACGATCTGCTGAAATCCGTGCTGGATACAAAAAATTTATTTTTATTTGCATACAGGCTTATTTTCATGCATCCTAGAACCGGCAAAATCATGGTTATAATGGCAGAGCTGCCGGATTTTATGCGGCCTGTCGTAAAGTTCTTTGAACTTGAAATGCCGGAAGAAGCCTTAAAACGCGAAAAACGGGGCGCGTTTGAAGAAAAAACGAATTAGAATTCAATGATGTACAAAAGAAGATTCTTTTTTAAAGCGGCCAGAATATTCGCGATGTTCATAATCGGACTGATTGTGGCCGTTTTTATCGCCTTGTCGCAGGTAAATCTGGAAACTCTGCGAAACGATCTGGTGGCCGTCATGCGCGATTCCACGGGTCTGCCGGTTGAAATCGACGGCGGCATTTCATGGAAATTTTCTCTGCGCCCAAAGGTGGAGCTGAACGATATTCGAATACCTAATGCGGAGTGGGCTGAAAACAAGAACTTTCTCACAGCAAAAAAAGTGCGCGTCACTTTAAATCTGCTGTCGCTTTTGCGCGCGAAGCCAACCGTTCAAAATGTAAGTGTTTATAATGCGGATATTTTTATAGAAAAAAATGAACGGGGCGAGTATTCGATCAGCAGGAAACTTGATGAAAAAGCGGATAAAAAGGCGCCCGCGGACACGCACGGCAAATATCCGTTTAATTTTGATATCGGACTGGCGTCAATCGAGGCGCATAATCTGACGGCAAATATTCTGAATTCCAAATATTCGCTGGCCGGATTGCAGGTAAATTACAATTCCGGCAGAAACTCTGAAGAATATACAGGCTGGCTGAAATCTGATTTAAAAGTTTACCCGTTTATAGTCTCTTTTTCAGAATTTAACAGCGAACGCAAAGTTTACCCCGTGCGCGTGGCCTTGTCCACAGGCGGCCAGGCTTTGGTTTTCAATATCGCGCTGGAAGGAACCAGCAAGCTGCCGATAGATTTTATAATAAGCGGCGGCGTCCCCGATGTTTCGCTGCTGGGAAAGATTTTTGATGTCAGGCTTCCGAAAATACCCCTGATGAATCTTAATCTGGCGGGCGGGTTCGCGCATAAAAAAATAAGCCTGCGAAAATCTTCCGTCATGATTCGCAACAGCGACTTGGCTTTTTCGGGCTCAATCGACTGGTCTGGAAAAATTCCCGCAATCGATGCGAATATAAAATCGCACAAATTAAATTTGTACGAAGTGTTTCCGGAATTGTATAATCCGTCGTCAAAATGGGTCCGCCCGAACCGCGAATTGAATGTGTTCAAGGACATTCCGCTTTACGGCCAGGAGTTTTTGAAATATAACCTGAGCCTTGCAGCGGATATAGGCGATCTGATCGTGTATCGGGAGCTTGCGGTAAAAAATATAAACATACGGGCGAATTTGAAAAATGCAAACGCGCGCCTTGATGCAAAAGTGAAATTTGCAGAAGGGGATATCAAAGCAGCGGCCGAGGTAAGCATAAATCCTGAGGGCAGGCTGGATGTCCGCGCCGCCGGCATCGGAGAACGTATATATGTCGGAGAGATTATGAAAGATATCCGCGAGAATGACTATATGTCGGAATTGCCGTCTAATTTTGAATTTTATGCGGAAGCCGGGGGCTTGAACCTGTCGGAATTAATGTCAACGATCACGGGGCCTGTTTATGTTTATTCCGTTGCGCCCGGCTATGCGCATTCAAAGCTGGTGGCCTATGTGTATGGAACGGACTTTCTGACTGATTTGCGGCATGATATTCAGGATTTGTTCAGAACCAAAAAGAAATACAACCAGATAACCGTTTCATGCGCCGCTGTGAATTTAAAGCTGAGAAATGGCGTGATTTCAACAGAAAACGGAGTCGCGCTTGAAAGCAATGCCATAAACCTGCGCGCGGTGGGCGATATTGATTTTGGAAAAGAAAGGCTGAAAGCATCTCTGATAACCGTCCCCAGCCGCGGCTTGAAGCTATCGATAACCGGCAATGTTGTGAATTCTATGGAATTTTCCGGAAACTTGGCGGAGCCGGACATAAAGATAAACGGCTCTGCGGTCGCCGGCAAAGTTGCGTCTGCGACAGGAATAGGGTTGTTATTGGCGCCATTCACCGGTGGCATAGGCTTGGTTGCCGGCGCTGGCGTCGGATTGCTGGCCGGCGATTTGTTAGAAAATTGGCTGGCCGATGATCACCCGTGCAGAACGGCGATTAATCATGGCTTGGCCGGCAAAAAAGGCGATCCGGACTGGCTGAACCAGCCGATGGCGGAATTAGTGACCAGATTGGTAAAATAAGAGATGGTGAAAATGTCTAATTGGATCTGAAAATTCCAAGTCAATAGCCTTGATTGTGTCCGAAGAAACCGGCGATATAACTATTGCGGAAAAAGGCGCGCTTAAAAAATATAGCAACATGAAAAAACTGAAATCAAGTTTGGAGATTATTTTAAGGAAATAACATGATGCCGACGGGTTTTATATTGCGTATTATGTTCGGATTTATAGCGCTGTGTCAATGAAAAATATTATTCAGGATTTGTAGACATACATCCAGTGCTGTGCAAATCGGTCGCGGTGCAGCTTTAATTTTTTATAAGGCTTTACATCCGGCAATGGAAAATCAACCGCTATCAGAATCTTAAATCTTGGCAGAAATTCTTGCAATTCCCGCATCTGGCTATGCAGCAGATAAGTTATTCCGACATCAAAATTCCGATTGCTTTTTCGCAGAAATTTGAAAGCATCGCCAAAGACAAATCTTGCATTTTTTACAAAAATATGGCGCGTGGCGGAATAAATCCATGGCGTCGGCATTATTTCCGCGCCGATGATTTTCGCATTCGGAAGACTTTTCGCCAATGTGCGAACCATCGCGCCGTATCCGCTGCCTATATCCAGGATAGTTTTTGTATTCGGAATTTCCGCCGCGATTTGACGCGCGACAGCCGCGCGCTGTCTGTACCCGCAAGAGACAGCGGGTGCGGTTTTTCCAAAGCATGGAATCTGCTCGGCAGCCATAAGCAGGACGAAAATGCAGGCCGCCATAAAAACGATTATGAAAATAACGAAAAGAAATGTGAGCATGGTTTGAAAAAAGCCGCGTTTTAAGCGCGGCTTTGATTAATCAACTCCCCAGCCGTCAGAGGCACAACCCGCAAGGCCGGGCAGAAAATTCAAAACCATTCCAATTCCGAACAATAATGTAAAACCGACTAATAAAGCGACACCTTTGTCTTTCAAATCATCTTTTTTGACATCGCCGGCAGTAATATATCCCCACGCCCAGCCCCCAATGCAGAATGCGGCCCCTACAAACGCCAATATGCGCAATGTTTTGAACACGCCTTGCATGCTTTTGACGATTTCGCACGGATCGCTGGCCAGCTGTGTTGTGCTGGGCGCCGCGACTGCCGCCGTTAAACCTGCAAATACTGCAAATAATCCAAATGCTAGCTTTTTCATCTTGGAAACTCCTTATTATCTCCATTATTGTATCATATATTCATGCATTATTCAAATAAAAAAACCGCCTGGAAATCGGCGGTTCTTTTAATAGGCCTTTTTATCAGATGCTGGAAACAATCACATAGCGGCGCTTTAATGCGGCATGCCCGCACGAGCTTTTGCATCCGCATGAAGGGGTTGTTTCAATAGCAGCCGGCGTCAGAATATGACGATCCACGCGCGGAGCCTGGCCAGCCATGTCTTTTTCATACAGATTGGCGCAAATTGTGTTGCGGTAGACTATTTTCTTTCCGCTGTTCATTCCGCGGACTTCGTTTGAGAAACGACGTCCTTTCTCGCCGGAATAATAAATGCAATCCGTACCGTCCTGGGTGTATCTTACGCCGCCCTTGTAATAGTCGTAATAAGACGAACAGCCCGCCAAAACGACCAAACTGAAAATTGAAATCAAAATCTTTTTCATATCGGTATCCTTTAAATTTCCACTCTCTCTTGCCAGCCCCCGATTCGTATTTAAATTGTTGCACAAAATACAAGGTTGTCAAGATGTATTAATAAAAGCAAATAATCCTTGCTGTTTATGATATAATTCTGAACAAAAGCAGGAGGCTTTTATGAGTTATAAGGATTTTGAGCTAACGAACACAAGCGAGATGTTTGCGGACGCATTAAAAAACGGGTATGCGGTTCCCGCGTTCAATTTTTACAACATGGAAACCCTAAAATCCATTCTGGACGCAGCGCGTGAAACGCAAAGCCCGGTAATTCTGGCGGTTTCAGAATCAGCCTTGAAATACATGACCCACGGGCTGCTGATGGGAATGATTTCAGGCGTCAGGCGTCAGTTGTCGGATGTCGGCGCCGCGCTGCATCTTGATCATGGCGGTTCGTTTGAATCTTGCAAGGCGGCGATTGACTTAGGATTTTCATCCGTGATGATCGACGGCAGCCATCTGCCTTTTGACGAAAACGCGGCGCTGGCGAAACAAGTCGTCGAATATGCCGGTAAGTTCGATGTGTCTGTGGAAGCCGAACTGGGCGTTTTGGCCGGCATAGAAGATGAAAACACTTTTTCCGAAAAAAATATTTACACCAATCCTGACGATGTGGTGAAGTTCGCTGATGCCACGGGCATAGATTCTTTGGCAATCGCCATCGGCACCAGCCACGGAGCATACAAGCGCAAAAGCGATTCGGAAGAACTGCGTTTTGACATATTGCAGGAAATATCACGGCGGCTGCCGGAATTTCCATTGGTGCTGCACGGCGCGTCCAGCATTCCGCAGGACTTGGTCAAGACAGTGAACGAATTCGGCGGGCGGCTGACCGGCGCGCGCGGAATTCCAGTCGAACAACTGCGCCGCGCGGTGTCAATGAATGTATGCAAAATAAATGTGGACAGCGACTCGCGCCTGGCATTCATGGCCGGACTGCGCCAAAGCCTGTCGGATCATCCGGAAAATTTCAATCCTCGCAAGTGCCTGGCAGCCGCCATGGATAAAATGAAAGAAACATATATTTTTGAGATAAAGGAAATTATGAATTCGGCAAATCGGCGAAATATCGGGCCGCGCTGATTGATTATCTCTGCATGACATCATATTTTTGATATTCAGGAATATTGCTTAGCGCAAGAATAGTCGGAATATTCTTTGCGGACTGGTGCGCGTCCAATTCTTTGACCGCCTTTTGCAATACCGGAACGAAAGCATATTTTTTGATGGCACTAAGCAGTTTCTGCATTGTTTCGGGCTTTAATTCGTCCAACAGGCAGCGGTCGTCGAATGTGTATTGAAGCCTGAATATTTTATCAAAATTTTCCACATTGATTCCTGTCGTGTCCAGTTTGGAATCGTCTATTTTTTTGCGTATCCATAAAGCAAAATTTTTCTGATATTGAATGTTGGTCTCTGCGCGTTGGCGGATTAAATCAGGAATGTTGTTTTCGGCATAGTGTTGATAAATACCGCGCATTTCCGCCAATACGACGGTTATCAGCCTGTTTGCGTCATATTTCGGGTTTTTTGCAACCAAAACCCCCAGCCGCGCGCCGATTTCCGAATTAATCTCAAACTGCGCCAGCTGGTTCGGCGTCAGCGCGCCGGTGTTGAGATATGAGTCTTTCAAATGCGCCAGCTCATGAATAAAGTTATATGGCAGCTCGGCGTTTGCTTCGTCCAGCATTTGGCTGATTTCGTCAATGTTGTAAGCTCTGTAAGCCGTCGTCGTCAAATCGCAGTTCTTATCCAAAACATAATAGTTCAATCTTATCATGTTAAGGCCGCGGTCGAAAAAACCGTAAATAAAAAATACATCTTCGACTTTCTTGATATTGACAGTATCGATTTCAATTCTGACGGCGCGTTTTCGTGCGGCCTTAAAAATTTCGCGCCGCTGTTCCGCAGGTAGATTGTAAATGGAATCCCGATTGATTTTTGGCCCGGGCGACTGATACTTTTTTATAAAGTCCGCTGTATTTTCAAACTCGTACTCCTGGGCATGCGCTTTCATCAAAGACAAGCCGGCAATCATGAAGAAAAGCAGTTTTTTCTTCATTCTGCGAGTTCCACTTCTTCTTCTTCGCCGCCGGAGTAATAACAGTTGTCTGCATATCCATACGTGCCCGTTGCATCGGACATCTGGCAGGTGCCATTGCCGCCGATTTGAAAGCAAGAGCTGATTCCAGGCAAGCCATTGCTGGCAACCGAACATCCGGTCGGCGCCGGTGGGCAAGGAATGCACAATGTACCGTTATTGTAATAGTCTTCGGGGCAGTCCTCATTTGGCTCTAGCTCATCATCTAAACATATGCAGTCGTTCCCTACGGGTTCCTTCCCATTCGGACAAATATCTGGACATGGTTCGTCATCCTCACAATTGGATGGGTCATATACGCAAGAAGTGCAATCAGGACCAGAATAGTTTACGCATCGATAACATGGGGCGCATTCGATGATGGGGGCACTTAGTCCGAATGACGGCAGTAGAATTAAGAAAAACGATATGGAAAATGCCCTGATTGTACAAATATAACCAACCTTTGGATTAGGCATAAAAGAGGGAATAAAATGTCGCGGAATTCAGAGGTTTTAAAAAATAAAAAAATGCCTAATCCAAAGGTTGGTTTGTTTTAGGCATACTATTATTAGTTGTTTTGCATTGTAATTATGATGTTTTTTGCCAAAAATGTCAATCAAAAAAATCACCGTTCGTTCATAAAAAACTTGGAAATAATTTTTATTTCTTTTCTTCTATATTCGCCAGCGAAAATAAAACAGATGAAATCAAGGACTGATAGGGCACATGCTGCTGTTCCGCCAATTCTTTGACTTTGTCCAGAATTGGTTTTGGAATCCGCATATTTATAACGCAATCCGATTTGTTAAAGGTGCGATATGCGGCATATTCTTTCAGCAATGATTCTATGTTCATTATGAATAATTGCTGCATTACATTAGGCATACACAATCTCCTATACCACAGTCTTTACAAATGACTATATCATTGTATTGTCGTTTGTCAATACATTTGTAATTGCAGCGGTATGGGCTGTTGTACTGGCGCGTGTATTGTGAATTGCGTAGCATGCTTGATAATGGATAAAATTTTCCATTACCTAATTTATACATTGTCCCGTGCTTGCTTTTTTTGTTTAATAAATATAAAATTCCAACCAGAAAGGAATTCCAGATGTTGAAAAAATCACTATTTGTTCTTTGTTCTTTGTTCTTTGCTGTTTGTTCCGCGCGCGCCGAATTGAAAGTCGATATCATTGCCGGCGGAATCAATCCTATTTCTGTCGCGATTCAAAAGTTTGAGACAGATGGAAAGATTGCGCGAAAAGAAGTCGCCATGATACGCGATGTGGTGGAAGCCGACCTTAAATCAACCGGACTGTTTCGCATCGTCGGTCATGACGCCTTTCCGGAATTCGTAAAAATGAACGAAATGCCTAATTTTAAAAGCTGGCTGGCAATAAAGGCGCAAGTTTTGGTTCAAGCTAAAATTACTAATATGCCGGATTCACGGTACAAGCTTGAATTTTATGTCTGGGATGTGAACGGACAAGAACAGATAGAAGCGCAAAGCCTGGTTTCATCAAAGAAATCCGCCAGGCGAATGGCTCATATCATGGCGGACGCGATTTATGAAAGATTGACGGGCGAAATCGGATATTTTGACACGCAGATTGTCTTTATCGCCGAAAAGGGGCCTGTTGAGGCGCGCGTAAAGCGCATGGCGATCATGGATCAGGACGGACACGGATTCCGCTATATTTCCGATGCCAAGACTTTTGTCATGTCGCCGCATTTTTCGCCAAACATGCGGGCGATTGTGTTTTTGTCCTATCGCGACAATGATCCGATGGTTTGGACGTTGGACATGGATACAGGCGAGCAGCGCCGTTTAGGCCGTTTTGGCGGAATGAATTTTTCCCCCAGATTTTCGCCGGACGGGACGCGGGTCGCGCTGTCCTTGGTAAAAAACGGCATTACAAACATTCATGAATACGATTTGGAGAAAAAGACTCTGCGCCAGCTGACATTCGGAACGTCAATCGACACCAGCCCGTCCTATTCGCCGGACGGCAAGAAAATCGCCTTTAATTCCAATCGTTCGGGCAGCCAGCAGATTCATGTCATGGACTTGGACAGCATGATTGAAAAAAGAATAACCTATGGCGCCGGCCGCTATGCCACGCCGGCATGGAGCCCCGACGGCCAGTTCATAGCTTTTACAAAAATTGCGGACGATACTTTTTATGTCGGAATTATGGACAATCGCGGCCGCAATGAAAAAATACTGGCGGGCGGCTGGTTTATGGAAGCCCCCAGCTGGGCGCCGGGTTCCAGACGCCTTGTTTATTATGAGACGGAAAAAGCAATGGATAACATAGAGCGAATAAGCCATATCCGCAGCGTCGACATAACCGGACAAAATATCTATGACATAGAATTGCCAAAGGATACAAACGGGTTAGAGCCGACCTGGTCGACAAAACTGCCGTAATTTCAATATTTTTATGCGGACGGGCGGACAAAATGATTAAAGCAAATATTTTTATACGTTTTTATTTATTCGTCTTTTTGTCCGTTTGGCCGTCTGTTCTTTTTTCTGTTCCGGCCCAGGTCGGATATATTTTCGACGGCGATACTTTTTCAGCGCGCGTCATGCTGGAAGACGATATAAAAATATCCGTCCGCGTCCGCATTATCAATATCGATGCGCCGGAGATGAACGGCGAATGCGATTCTGAAAAAAACATGGCTCTGAAATCCAAAAATCGTCTGGCGGAGCTGCTGCCTGTCGGCTCGGTGGTTGATTTGTCAGAAATCAAAGACGACAAATATCTGGGGCGCATAGACGCGCGGGTCAAAACCAATGACGGCGCTGATGTCGGTGAAGTTCTTGTAAAAGAAAAACTTGCGCGCAAGTATAACGGCGGAAAACGCGCGCCTTGGTGTGGAAATAGTCGTTAGTCCATGGTAATTAGTCGATAGTAAATAGTGAAAAAGGGAGATAGTTGATAATAATTGTCCCCTGTAATTAAGCTCATACTCCCGCACCCAAGGCGCGAATGTGAAAAGGTCTAAGGAATTCAGCAAAGCAGCGCGTAAATAGTGGTTTACAGACATATCGCAAGTAGTATTAATCTCGCTAGAAGTTGCGCCGCGTGAAATCCAACCGCCATTAGCATTGTCGCTTTGTCGCTTTAATCTGCCCCGGCGTAGAAGTGCACATAATCTGAATACGGTATGTCGGATGTATCGCCGGATAACTCTCTATCTTGACGAAA
>JAITJD010000013.1 GCA_031279085.1 Rickettsiales bacterium
TAGACCCGCAGTGAACACATTGCATGAGAACCTCCTTTGTTATTGAGATATTGGAGTATACCATAAATACTCAACCTATGTCAACATAATGTGAGCAATCTGCTTGGTAAAGGGGGACAAAACCAAGGCTGAATTCTTGCGCCAGGTTTTGAACTTGATTCGCCAATGAGGGGGACTAATCCAAGCTGAGCGAGCACGGAGAAAAAAATTATCAATACTTCCTGTCTGCGGTTTGCAGGGACATGATAATTTCAAATCTCTTATCTGAAACTTTTCACCTATTACCTATGGAGAATTTTATTCTTCCCGATTTGGAAACTCGCCGCGATCCAGCATTGCTTTTATTTCAAAATGCTTTATCTTTCTGGCGGAAGTCTGCGGCAGCTCGTCTTCCGTTATCGCGAAATATTTTACCCATTTGTATGGCGCGATTGTCAGATTGGACGCTTTGACCAAAAGGCTTATCTTAGACAGGCTTGTTTCCGGCTTTACCTGGAACACCGCATAGGCAACGGTTTTTCCTCTGATTTCTCTTTCGAATACAGCCGCGGCCAAAATTTCGTCATTCATCATATACAAATCTTCTAATTCGTCGGGATATACATTCTTGCCGTTTTCCAGCACTATGATTTGCTTTTTCCGGCCCTTTATAATAAGACGTTTTTTTGAGTCCATCTTTCCCAAATCGCCGGTTTTAAACCAACCGTCTTCAAAAGCCTCCGCATTGGCCGCGTCATTGCCGATATATCCGGGCATTACCAGATTTCCGCGAACCCATATTTCTCCGATGCCGTTTTTGTCGGGATTGTGAATTTTAATCTCGTTCCCGGGCAGCGGCCCCGCGTAATGCATATCGCCGTCAGGCATTGAAAATGCAAAGTTGAAATTGCTGGGGCCTGTTGTTTCGGTCAGCCCATAGCAATCGCCAACGACAAATCCCAGGCTTTCAAAGAACCGGCGGATTCTCGGCTTTAATGTGGCGCCGGCCGACACCAAGACTTTCGCGCGCCCGCCGAATATTTCATGAATCGGCTTCGTTATTTTTCTCACCAGCCAGCCCATGCCCGCAAGACGCAGAAAACCGCGCATGCCGATAATAATCTTCATCGCGAGATATGCTTTTTTCTGTTTCAGCCCGTCTATTATTTTTTTATAAAAGCCTTCCCATATCCGGGGGACTGCCGGAATTACTTCCGGTCGGTATTGCTGAAAATCTTTTAGAAACTCGCGCGGGTTCAGCACGGGCTGCAACAGCAAAGACCCCTTTAAGACCAGCGGCGCCACTATGTTTATCACAACGCCGTAAATGTGGTACAGCGGCAGAAAGCCGTAAAATATATATCCCGGACGTATCACAGGCTTATATAACAGCGCGCCTTCGCCCAGCGAGACCAAGTTGCCATGCGTCAGCCCGACAATCTTTGGGTTTCCTGTGGAGCCCGATGTAAACGACAGCATCGCCAAGTCGTCAAAGCCGACATCCGCCGCGACAAATTCTGATTCGTCTTCGGCATCCGATGTTTCGATATCAAACATTTCAGGCCCGCTTTTTACAAAATAAGATTTCTGCGCCAGCGCGAGCTTGCAATTGGTTTTTTTCATCATGTTAAGATGCTCGGACGAAGACAGGCCGGTATCCAGCATAAGGACTTTTGCCCCTTGGGAAGTTATGGCGAAATAAGAATTTATGAATTCGGGCGTGTTTCCCGATAAAATCGCGACAGTGTCGCCTTTTTTTATTCCAAATTTCTTTGACAGCATCACCGCGCGCCGACGCACTTTGCGCAGCAGATCCGAATATGTTTCATTTTGACGGACAAAAAACATTCGCTTGCCTTCGGCGGAACAAATCGAATGCAGCATTTCATATATATTTTTAATCATTTGCAAAACCTTCTTTACTGATTGAGTTATCAAACTATTGCAATTTGCAAGGAAAAAAATCACATAGGACTGAATTCTAGCATTTTGAAAAAATATATCAAGCGCTTTAAATTTCCGACGCGACGCGTTTATTTTTTTCTTTTGCCTTTATCGAAATCCAAAGTCCTGATTACGGCGCGCTTTATTTTTCCGCTGATAGTCATCGGCAGTGTTTCGACAAATTCAATAATGCGCGGGTATTTGTACGGAGCCGTCGTCTTTTTCACATGCTCTTGAATTTCGCGCACAAGGACATCCGTGCCTTGAAAATACTTGTTCAGGACAATAGTGGCCTTGATCAGCATTCCGCGCAAATCATCGGGCACGCCGGTGATTGCGACTTCTTTCACGGCCGGATGTTCCAGCAGAATGCTTTCGACCTCAAAGGGGCTGATGCGGTATCCGGAGCTTTTTATAAGGTCGTCCTTGCGCCCCACAAACCAGTAATACCCGTCTTTGTCTTTGTACGCCATGTCGCCTGTGTGATAGTATCCGCTGCGGAAAGTCCTGGCATTTTGTTTTTCATTTTCAAAATATCCTCGGAACAGCCCGGTCGGGCGCTTTTCATCAATTTTGACGACAATCTCGCCGACTTCGTTGACATCGGCTTCCTTTCCGTTTTCAATCAGCCTGATGTCCCATCCGGCCGCCGGCATGCCCATTGACCCGGGCTTTGGCTCAATCCATTGGTTAGAGAACAGCATCACGCATGTTTCGGTCTGGCCGAATCCCTCATGCAGCTTGACGCCGGCGATTTCATGAAAGATGCGGAATACTTCGGGATTCAGCGCCTCGCCGGCGATGTCGGCCTTGCTGATTGAAGACAGGTCGTACCGGCTCATGTTTTCGCGTATCAGCATTTTATAAACCGTCGGCGGCGCGCAGAATGATGTGATTTTATAATCCGACAAAATGCGCAGCAATTCTTCCGCCGGAAATTTCCCAGAAAAATCATAGATGAAAACGCAGGCCTGGGCTATCCATTGCCCGTACATTTTTCCCCAGGAACATTTCGCCCAGCCCGATTCCGAAAGAGTGAAATGCAAATCGCCGGGCTGCAGCCGCTGCCAGAACACCGCGGTATTGATATGCCCCAGAGGGTAAGTGTAGTCATGCAACACCATTTTCGGCATGTCGGTTGTGCCGGATGTGAAATAAATCACCATCGGGTCGCTGTTTTTATTCGGCGCGCGTTCAAAGGTTTTTTCTTGACCGGCCCAGAATTCTGATATGTCGAACCAGCCAGCCGGACTGCCGGCGACGGACAGCTTGTGGCTTACATGACAGTCCGCCAGCGCGGCTTCTATCTCATTTATGATATATTCGTCGTCAAACGCGATGACCGCGGACGCATGCGACATTTTCAAGCGGTATGAAATGTCGTGCGCTTTCAGCTGATTTGTGGACGGTATTGCGATCGCTCCGATTTTGTGCAGCGCCATCATCAGAACCCAATATTCCCAGCGGCGGCGAAGAAACAGCAATACCGTGTCGAACTTTTTTATCCCCCTGGCCGCCAGAGCGTTGGCAGCCTGATTTGATATTTCTGACAATTCTTTGAATGTGAAAGTCTTTTCGTTGCCTTTGTCGTCGGCCCATAAAATGGCGCGGGCATCCGGTTGCTCCATTGCCAGGACATCCAGAACATCAAATGCAAAGTTAAAATTCTCCGGCACTATCGGCGCGGCATTTTCAAGATAATCCTGATAAGATTCAAACTCTTTCTTGCGCAGGAAACGGTCTTTAAACATTCTTAATCCATTTTTAATTTTTGCGATGCCCGCCATTATAAATAAATCTTTGACCGAATGCAAATATTATGCGAAACGAGCATTTTTCTTATTGAAAAACATGAGCAGACTGCTACAATCGCTATCCAATCGGATTAAAAGAAAAAAATCAAAGGCTTATACAAATGTCGGACAAAAACAATAAAATCAAAGAGCGCGAGATAAAATGGCAAAAGCGCTGGGCGGACGCCCGTTCTTTTGTCGCCAAGAACGACGGCGCAAAGCCGAAGTTTTATAATTTGATAGAATTTCCCTACCCTTCCGGCAAGGGGCTGCATGTCGGACACATGCTGCCCTATACCGGAATGGATGTCATGGCGCGATTTCGGCGCATGCAGGGATACGATGTCTTGTTCCCGATAGGATATGATTCCATGGGCATCGCGGCGGAGCGGTACGCGATCAAGATCGGAAAGCACCCCGCTGATTCCGTGGCCGAACTGATAAAGCTTTTTGAAAAAGACATTTCTGTAATCGGGCTGTCTTCAGACCCGTCGGCCGTCATATCCACCAGCGATCCGGAATTCATAAAATGGACGCAGTGGATGTTCATCAAATTCTTTAATGCGGGGCTGGCTTATAAATCAGAGCTTCCGATGAACTGGTGCCCGAACTGCATCACTTCATTCACCAATGAAGAGCTGGAAGACGGCTGTTGCCCGCGCTGCCATGGCCGCATTGAAAAAAAGAACAAAATGCAATGGAATCTGGCCATAACAAAATACGCCGACAGATTGATTGACGATTTGGCGCTGGTGGATTATCCCGAACGCGTGAAAACAGCTCAGATAAACTGGGTCGGCCGCTCTTATGGCGCGGATGTCGACTTTAAAGTCAATGAAGATATTTTAACCGTTTACACAACGCGCATCGACACTATATTCGGCGTTACTTTCGCGGTCTTGGCGCCAGAGCACAAGGCGGTTCAAAAATGGCTGGATGACGGAAAAATTGAAAATCCCGACGAAGTGAAAGAATACATCGCGGAATCAAAACTGAAATCAGAAATAGACCGCACGGACGCCACAAAAGAAAAAACCGGCGTGCGGCTGCAAGGAATCACGGCGGTCAACCCGTATACCGGTTCGGAATTTCCGCTGTTCATATCTGATTATGTTCTGGCGGATTACGGCCATGGGGCCGTCATGGCGGTGCCCGCCCATGACCAGCGCGACTATGAATTCGCCAAAAAATTCAATTTGCCGATTGTGCAGGTTCTAGACGGCGGCGACATTTCGGAATCGGCATGGACCAAAGACGGCGCTCATGTCAATTCCGGATTCATGGACGGAATGAACAAGGAAGACGCGATCTCCGCCGCAATCAAAGTCGGAGAACAAGGCGGCTTTGCGCGCAAAACCAAGCAATACAAAATGCGCGACTGGGGCTTTTCGCGCCAAATGTACTGGGGCGAGCCAATACCGATGGTCTATTGCGAAACATGCGGCTGGCAGCCGATACCGGAAGACCAGCTGCCATTGCTGCAGCCTTATATGAAAGATTACACGCCTACTGCGGACGGCGAATCTCCGCTGGCGCGGGCGACCGACTGGGTGAACGCGACTTGTCCGAAATGCGGCGCGCCGGCAAAGCGCGAAACAGACACGATGCCCGGCTGGGCCGGTTCCAGCTGGTACTTTCTAAGATATCTTGATCCGCATAACGACAAGGAATTCTGCAATCGCGCCGCCATGGACAAATGGATGCCCGTCGATCACTACAACGGCCCTATGGAGCATGTGACGCGCCACATGATGTATTCGCGGTTTTGGTACAAGGCTTTGTATGACCTGGGGTTGGTTCCGGGGGTGGAGCCTTATAAAAAACGCACGCTCAGCGGTCTGATAATGGGACCGGACGGCCGAAAGATGAGCAAGTCTTTGGGCAACCTTGTTCCCAGTTCCGATGTCGTGAACCGCGCCGGCGCGGACGCATGCCGAATGACTATCCTGTTCCTGGCGCCATGGGGGCATAATGCGGACTGGTCTGAAAACGCGCTGACTGGAATACATCGCTTTTTAAAACGGGTGGAGGCATTTGCGGACAAGCTGACAGACACTCCAATGACACCGGATCAAGAAGTTTTCGCAAACCAGCTGATTGCCGACATGACCGAAAGAATTTCAGATATGCGATTCAACACGGCGATCAGCGCGATGATGGAATTCATAAACAAGTTCGAAGGCGCCATGCCGCGCGCCGCGTATCAGATTCTGATTCAGGTGCTGAATCCGTTC
>JAITJD010000039.1 GCA_031279085.1 Rickettsiales bacterium
CATTTTTAACAAAATGGATATTGCCGCAATGCACGCATTTAGTTTGATTTGATGGAATTTTTACTGACATAAGTTCTCCTTTGCAGAGTTATCATATCAGAATCTATATTATCCTGTCACTATAAAGTGAGCAATCTGCTTGATAAAGGGGGACAAAGCAAGACCAAATTCTTGCGCCAGGTTTTGAACTTGATACACCAATGAGGGGGACTAATCCGAGCTTGGGCACGCCCCTCTTGATAAAGAGGGGAGAAAAGCTGGGAGCTTGCGCCAGCCAAGCGACCTTAGCTTTTCGGGGAGATTTTTGGTTAACTAACATCGACTAAATAATCATTTTTCTCAATTGACAACAATTTGAAAACAGCGCATAATGTGGGCATAAAAGTTCTATAAACTATGCCTAATCCAAACCACCGTTTATTTTCGGCATTTTTTTATTTTTAAAAATCCTTGATTTCTGCGACATTTTGAACCCCCCGATGTGCCTAATCCAAAGGGTGGTTTGTTATGTACAATCTTGGCTGTTGCAGTGTCAGTCAATACAGCAGACGGGGCAACAGGATATGCGTGTTATTCTTCGACGCCAACAAGTCCGACTTCGTGCAGCAGTTATACATATACCTACTACACAGGCGGCTGGGCTGTTTTTGGCTGCACCGGCAGCAATGTCAGATTATTTTACGGCGCCAGCGGCTGTTCAGATACTTATGGAACTTATGCTGTTGCAGGAAGTCCGACATTTACTTCCAGCGGCGGACAGTATTGCTGGTGCAGGATGTACGGAACAGACTTGGGTCCTGTGTCGCGTTCGTGGGTCTTTTTCTACGACGACGGCTCCGCGTCTGATTGTGCGAACTATTGCGCTTACTACTGCGCGAACGACGCCAGGAATATTTCCGCCTTACGGTCGGCGGTGTTTTCTAATTAAAAAATGGGGGGACTAATCCGAGCTTGGGCATGCCCCTCTTGATAAAGAGGGGAGAAAAGCTGGGAGCTTGCGCAAGCAAGCGACCTAAGCTTTTCGGGGGGATTTCTGGTTATAGCTATTAGTCGCTAGATGTTATATTGGAATTATCAGGATATTGCCTTGATTCTGCGGATGCGGCGCTCTATCGCATCAAAGGGGCTTTCCAAAAATGCGCGCGCGCATAGGAATGCGGCCTCTATATCTATATCGTCCTCCGCCAGAGTCAAAACATTCACATCATCGTGAAATCTGTCGTCGCGCGCTTGCGCCGGGCGCTCGCACCTGGTTGCGCGGATATGGCGGAACCGGTTTGCCGCGATCTGGACGCCCGCGCCGGTTCCGCAGACCAGAATCCCGCGCGAATCTTTATCAGCCAGCATCGCGTCCGCAACCAGCTTTGCCACATCGGGATAATCTACAATCTTATCAGGATTGTCAAAGCCCATATTTTCAACCTCATATCCGACAGCCGATAGCATTTCGATCAAATACAGCTTTAACCCCGCGCCGCGATGGTCTGAGGCTATATAGATTTTTGAGATTGTCTTGTTCATTTTTTCACCTCCGGTCTTTTGGCAAGCCTGCATTCCAGCCCCATGTTTCCGGTTATGTTGATGGTATGGTAAGACAGGGTTCCGGTCATCTGAGCATTAGCGAATATATTTGCAATGCCGACCGTCGCCGGGCCTTCCATTGCCCCGTGCAGAAAAAAGTTCTTGGCGACGACTTTGCCGACGACTTTGCCGCCGCGCCCGACGACAAGGGTGTCCGCATATACGGATCCGAAGACGACGCCGTGTATCTGCACGGAATGGTCGGTTTTTATATCGCCGGTCAACCGGCAGCCCGCGCCGATGATGGTCGGGGATTTCTTTTCTCTTGCGTTTGTGAATGCCAGCATTTTATTATTCCTTTACGAATTTTGTTGGGTTAAAAGGAACGCCGTTATAGCGGATTTCATAGTGCAAATGAGGGCCCGTGGATCGTCCGGAAGACCCGCCAAGCCCCACAATAGTGCCAGGGCGCACCCAGTCCCCGCGCGCCACGTCAATTTGCGACAAATGCGCGTAAAGAGTCGAAAAACCAAGGCCATGGTCGATTTCCACTGTTTTGCCATATCCGATTCTCTCGCCTGCGGATATGACGCGTCCCGGGGCGATTGCGAACAGCTCTGTTCCGATTCTTCCGGCAAAATCTATTCCCTTGTGCTTTTTGGACTGTCCGTTGAAAGGATCGCTGCGCGTGCCGTATCCGGATGTGATGCGCACTTTTGACACCGGCGCGCCAAGCGGCAGCATGATGTTCAGCCTTGCAAGGCCGTGCCAAAGCTCCAAATTATCGGCAAGCTTTTGATATTTTGGATCCAGCTGCCCGTCCATTTGCAGCGGATTGAACGCTGAACCGACGAATCTGCTGCTGAATTTGTTCGCGCGCTCGACCAAAATATTTTCATTCAAGCCCAGGCTCGCTATCGCGCCGCTGATTTTTTTAAGGTTGTCATGCAATTTATTTGTATTATCTTTCGTCATTGCGGACACCAGCTCCACAATCTGGCTGTCTGCTTCGGAAACTATTCTGACTGTTTCGTTCATCTGGTTGTTTTGTTCTCTCAGACTCTCGTTTTCCGCGCGTATCATTTCATATTCGATGGACAATTCGGACATTCTCGCGAATTCCGGCGAATAATTCGCATCTGAGAATATGTTTGTTATTCTTGCTTGTAGAAAATCCAATTCGCCCCAGGTGTTCAGACGTTTTTTTATCAGAGAATCCTTTTCCGCCTGGCTCAGTTTTTTCGAATTCAGAACCTTGTCGTCGATGACATTCAGCCCCCGCGCCAATTCGTTGTATTTTTTTAAATAAACCGACAAGTCATTCATCTGCCTGGCATGGGCGGTTTTAGCCTCTTCCAATTGCTCGGTGCGCTTTTGCAGCAGCGGCCTGTGATACGCGAATATGTAAGTGGACCACAAAGCCCAGATTACCAGGCCGAATTTTCCGCAGAACTTGGTAAAGCGCCAAAAGCTGCTTTGGTGAAACGAATATACATCGCCATGGCGGGTATTCATGATTGTAAAGTCCCTTTCCGGGAAAAAATACACCACCAGACGCCAAAACAGGCGAAACGGAGCCGTCATCAGCGACCAAATGGAAGAAAAATATCTGGCTATAAAATTAAACATTAATCAAAACTGCGTTATTCCTTTGGCACAGCTTAGCCCAACCTGCGCCAATAGTCAAGCCGCCGCGCAATATCGATTCGTCGTTCATGGAAAGTCCCTTGAAAATCACAGCGGGGCCTTTCGACCCTTTGCGCGCGCCGATTATGACCCGCTCTGCCGAGTTTTTAGAGCCAAATAACGGAAAAACCGCGATATCGCCGCAAGTCGGATTAAGCGCGCTTATCACATCCGCGACCGCCGCCGTGTCCAGGATTGCGCAGAAAAATCCCCCCGGGCGCAGGCGGCCGGCGCATTTTCGCGTCCATCCGGGCAAGTCCGCATTGTGGTGCGCGCCATGTCTGGCCGAAGTGCCTTTGAAGTAAGGCGGATTGGTCATCACCAAGTCGAATGCGCGGCTTGTTTTCCATTTCAATATGTCTGCTTGAATCAATTCGATGCGCCGGTTGTTCAGCCGCGCATTTTCGGCGCACTCGGCCAGCATTTCTTCGGAATTATCGATGCCGGCGACTTTCATATCCGGACAATGAGCCAGCAGGCATAAGGCAGCCGCCCCCGTTCCGACACCCGCATCCAGCACATCGCCGCCGTTGATACGCAGCCCCGCAGCAAACGCGGCCAGCCACACCGCGTCAGAAGTGGGATTGTAATTTCCGCGACGAAAAGCGACTCTTCCGCCCATCAAGGTAAAAATGTCTTGTTTTTGCGACATGCTCGTATAATAATCCTGCAACAAGATAAAGGCAAGTCATGTTTGATTCATCATTGGTCGTTCAATCCGCAGCCAGCAGTTTTAATAACTCCGCTATTGCGGCTCCGTCTTTTTTCTGGTCGGCTCTGCTGATGCTGCCTTTGTTTGCGATGGTATGCAAATTTGGCGGCGATTTAATCAGCCGGTTGAAATGGCCGCGTTTTAATAATCCCGAACATCAATCATTTGACTTTGCGCTATGCGTGGAAATAGTCATCTTCGCGTGGCTGATTCTGATGCATGGAAATTATGACGTTCTGCGCGATTCGGCGACAACGCTTCCTTTTATAATATCGGGCGCGCTGTTCGTCCTGACCGCGTCCATTGTTCGGAAATTAAGAATTGTCAATCCGCCCATTCCCGATTATATGAAAATAATGAAGTCGAAAAAGCTGGCGGTGTTCGCAATCTTGGTCTTGGCGGCCGCATTGGCCGGATTTTCCGGAATGCCGACGGCTGTTGGCTTTTTGATGCAGTCGGCCGCAGTTTTTTGCGGCGCGATCGCCGGCTGCGGCTGGAAAAAAGGAATCGGGCCTATTCCGCTGACTTCCGCCATCATGTTCGCGATATCGGCAATGATGCTGATGCAGCCGGAATTCTTCAGATTCGGCCAGCTGGGCAATCTGACCGCGCTTCACATGATATTCGTATTGCTGACAGGCATGCTGGCGGCCGCCGTCATCGCATTGCGCAGTGTCAATCCGCGCGGCCGGATTCATGACAGCGCGTTCATAAAGCTGAAATGGCTGGCGCGAATTGTCGCCGGATTATGCATAATTTTATTCATTCTGACCGAATCTGTTCCGGTGTATCTGGCTTTTGCGGCAACAGCGGTTGTTTCCGCCGCAATGTCCGTCTGGCATGCCAAATCCTTTTCCGCAGCATTGCCGGGGAAAATATGGGCGGCATTGCTTTGCTGTTTCGGAATAATGACATCCTTGCCGCTGATAACTGCGCTGGGAATTCTGCATTGGGTCAGTCTTCCAAAATATGATGCGGTTCGGCAGTCAAAGTTTCTGTTATAATCTGTTATATTTCTTTAATACCATTTGAATCGCGCATAAGGTATTATCTTATTTC
>JAITJD010000006.1 GCA_031279085.1 Rickettsiales bacterium
AAAATAAACGAAGTGAGTTAAAAATGGCAGAAAAGAAAGTTAAAGAAGCTAAATCAGAAAAAAAAGTTATGGCAACCGCTGGAACTTATGATATACTTCGTCGCCCGATTATATCGGAAAAAGCGGCAAAACTGTCCGAGGCGAACGGCATTGTGTTTGAAGTTGCCGCAGATGCGAACAAATCTGAGGTTGCGCGCGCCATGCATGCTATTTATGGCGTCAAACCGACCAAAATCAATATCGTGGTGAGCAAAGGAAAAGTCAAAGCTTTCCGCGGAAAAACCAAGGGCAGGCAGCGCTCTGTGAAAAAGGCATATATATCGTTGCCGGCAGACGCGAAGCTGGATTTGGCGACAGAGGTAAAATAGTATTCAATATGCGGCATAATCAGTATTCAGCATGCTGTATACCGAATACAAGAAAGAACGAAGTGAGCACGAAATGGCACTGAAACAATATAAACCTATTACACCTGGAACCCGCGGCTTGGTCTTGATAGACCATGGCAATCTGCATAAAGGCGCGCCGGAAAAGTCTTTGACTGTCGGGTTAAAGTCCAAAGGCGGCCGCAATAATTTCGGCCATGTCACCGTTCCTCACCAGGGCGGCGGGCACAAGCGCAAATATCGCCTGATTGACTTTGCGCGCAAAAAGAAAGATGTTCCGGCAACCGTTGTGCGTTTGGAGTATGATCCGAACCGCACCGCGTTCATCGCTTTGATTGAATACAAGGACGGCGTTCGCTCTTACATCTTGGCGCCGCGCGACCTGAATGTGGGCGATGTCATAATATCGGGCGATCGCGAAGACATCAAGCCGGGCAACGCGATGCCGCTGAAAAATATGCCAATTGGAACAATCGTGCACAATGTGGAATTAAAGCCGGGCGCAGGCGGCCAGCTGGCGCGTTCGGCGGGCTGCTATGCTCAGCTGATGGGAAAAGACGGTATTTACGCCCAGATTAAGATGAACAGCGGCGAACTGCGCAAAGTTCACTCTGACTGCGTGGCGACGGTCGGCAATGTATCCAATCCCGATCAGCGCAATGTCAGCTTGGGCAAGGCGGGCCGCGCGCGCTGGCTGGGAATCCGCCCGTCCACGCGCGGCATGGCAATGAATCCGGTCGACCATCCTATGGGCGGCGGCAACGGGCACAGCAAGGGGCACACGCCTGTTTCGCGCACTGGAATTCCGGCCAAAGGATACCGCACGCGCAGCAATAAACGCACTGCAAAGATGATAATCCGCAGCAGGCACTTGAATAAAAAGAAGTAGTCGGTATACAGAATGCTGTATACTTTATGCAGAACAAAGGAAAAGATATGTCACGTTCAATTTGGAAAGGCCCTTATGTTCATCCGTCTGTCTTGAAAAAGGTGGCGCGTGCCGGCACTGACCGAAAACCTATCAAAACTTGGTCCCGCGGCAGCACAATTGTGCCGGCTATGGTTGGGCTGACTTTTGAAGTTCATAACGGCAGCAAATTCATACCGGTGTCTGTTGTGGAGGATATGATAGGGCACAAACTTGGCGAATTTTCGCCGACACGTACTTTTAAAGGTCATGCGGCCAATAAGAAAGCCGCCGCCGCAGCTAATAAGAAATAGTCCGTATGCAGCATTACTGTATACAACAACAAGGGTTTTAATTATGTCAGAAGCAAGATATGGAATAAAAGACAATCAGGCGCGCGCATTCAACAAGCTGGTGCGCATCAGCCATCAGAAGCTGGACTTGGTTTGCGATATGATCCGCGGAATGCCGGTGGAACGCGCCGTCAATGTCTTGAAATTTTCTAAAAAGCGGATAGCCGGCGAAGTGCTGAAGACTTTATTGTCGGCGGTCGCAAATGCGGAGCATAATAAAAAACTGCTGGCCGACAGCTTGTATGTCAAGGAAATATGGTGCGGCAAGGCTTTGACGATGAAGCGCATCATGCCGGGCCCGCACGGCAGCGCGCGGCCGATTTTAAAACCGTTCTCTAATCTGACAATCATTTTGGAGTCCGATTCCGCGCCAAAAGCGCCCTCAAAGGATAAAAAAACAAAAAAGTAAATAAGGAAGAAACTTATGGGACAGAAAGTATCGCCGATTTCATTGCGCGAATTTATAAACAAGATTACAGATTCCCGCTGGATTGCCGGCAGAAAGGATTATGCCAACTTGTTGGAAGAAGATATCAAAATCCGCAAGTTTGTAGAGAAAAAGCTGAAAAAGGCCGGGCTGGCGAAAGTTGTTGTTGAACGTTTTGCAAAAAAAGTCGTTGTCACAATACATACTTCGCGCCCCGGCATGATTATCGGCAAAAACGGCGCTGATATCGAAACTTTGCGCAACGACATAAAGAAACTGGTTAAAAATGACCAGGTTGTTGTGAATATTTACGAAGTTCGTCGTCCCGATTTGAATGCGGAGCTGGTCGCGCAAAGCATCGCGCAGCAAATTGAAAGCCGCGTGTCTTTCAAGCGCGCTATGAAAAAAGCTATTCAGAATGCTCAAAAGGCAGGCGTGCTGGGAATCAAAGTTATGTGTTCCGGCCGCTTGAACGGCGCGGAGATAGCCCGCAGCGAGCAAATTCGCGAAGGCCGCATTCCGCTGCATACTCTGCGCGCTGATATTGACTATGCGTCGGTTCAGGCCAAAACCACTTACGGGGTTGTCGGCGTTAAGGTTTGGATTTATACCGGCGATGTAGTGAACAAGGAAAAACTGGCGTCTGAAATGGCGCGCCCGACGGAATATGCCGGGTCTAGCGAAAAGAAAATTAGGAACTAGGAATTTTTTCCAAATTCCGAACCGAGAAGTGGAGCAAATGAAATGTTAATGCCAAAGAAAACGAAGTTTCGCAAGCAGCACAAAGGCCGCATTCATGGCGCAGCCAAGGCGGGCAGCGAATTGTCATTCGGCTCGTTCGGGCTGAAAGCAATGTCGCCGGAACGTGTCACCGCGCGGCAGATTGAAGCGGCGCGCCGTTCGATTACTCGCCACATGAAACGCATGGGCAAGCTGTGGATTCGCATTTTCCCCGATGTTCCCGTTACGAAAAAGCCGGCCGAAGTCCGCATGGGCAAAGGCAAGGGCGCGGTGGAATACTGGATTTGCCGCGTAAAGCCGGGCCGCATAATGTTCGAGCTGGACGGCGTGAAGCCGGAAATAGCGTACGAGGCGTTTGCGCTTGCCGCCGCGAAGCTGCCCGTGAAAACAAAAATCGTTGAACGCAAAGCAAATTAGTATTCTGTATGCAGAATGCAAAAACGAACGAAGTGAGTTGAAAATGGTAGAAAAAAAAACTAAGACAGTTAAAAAAGAAACCGAAAAAGAAGCCTTGACGACGGAAGCGTTGCAAAGCAGGCTGGCGAATTTGAAGAAAGATGCGATGAACCAGCGCTTTCAACATGCGGCCGGGCAGTTTCCAAAGACTCATGAGATTCGCAAGACCCGCCGCGAAATCGCGCGCGTCAAGACAAAGCTGAACGCGCCGAAATAAAAACAAATAAAAAAAAGAGATAGTTATTATGCCAAGACGTATACTGCAAGGAACCATTAAAAGTACAGCAAACGACAAAACCGTGGTTGTCGAGGTGGAACGCCGCTTTCGCCATCCGTTGTACGGAAAGTTCGTCAAGCAGAATAAAAAATACAAAGCGCACGATGATGCGAACGAATACAAAGTTGGCGAAATCGTCGTAATTGAGGAACATCGTCCGATTTCCAAGACAAAATCTTGGGTTGTAAAGGGACGCGTCGGAGTCGAGAAAGACACGAGTGTAGTGGAATAAACAAGTATTCTGTGTTCAGAACGTATCTGAATACATAAAGGTGAAGTTATGATACAAAATGAAACAGTTATGACGGTTGCAGATAATTCAGGCGCGCGCAAAGCCATGTGCATCAAGGTTTTGGGTGGGTCCCACCGACGTTATGCCTCGGTCGGCGACAAGATTGTCGTCGCAATAAAGGAAGCTATTCCGCGCGGCAAGGTTCAAAAAGGAACTGTCCAGCGCGCGATTATCGTCCGAACAAAGTTTCCGGTCAAGCGCGCCGACGGGTCGATCATTCGTTTTGACGACAATGCGGTCGTGTTGATTAACAAAAATAATTTCGAGCCTATCGGCACACGTATCTTTGGCCCGATTGCGCGCGAAACCCGCCGAAAATACGATGTCCAGAAAATCGTGTCCTTGGCGCCGGAAGTGATATAAAAACGAACGAAGTGAGTATAAGATGAAAATTAAAAAGGGTGACGAAGTAATCGTTATTTCGGGAAAATACAAGGGCGTCAAAGGCAAGGTGCTGGAAGCCCGCCCATGCGAATTCCGCGTCGTTGTCGAAGGCGTCAACCGCCGCAAGTGGCACATCAAGCCCACTCAGGAAAAGCCTGGCCATATAATTGACCGCGAGGCGCCTATTCATGTTTCCAATGTCGCGCTTATCGACCCAAAGACGAAAAAGCCCGCGCGCGCCGGATACAAGCTGGAAGGCGGCAAGAAAATCCGCGTGGCGAAGAAAAGCGGAGCTGAAGTATAAATGGTAAAAAAAATTGTTTGCGAATATTGCGAATTCAATATTATTGAGGTATCATATAGCCCGAATGCTTAAAAAAGGCAAAGAAATAAAGATTTCCGCTGTTACGGAAATAAAACGTTAAGGAAGAAAAATGCAAAGCAGACTGCGTGAATTTTATGAAAAGAAAGTGGCGCCCGAATTAGAAAAAGAATTCGGCTATAAAAACAAGCTTGCCGTGCCGCGACTGGAAAAAATTGTCCTGAACATGGGCGTCGGCGCCGCAGTTTCGGACAAAAAAAAGCTTGATGCCGCGGTTAGCGACCTGACCGCCATCGCCGCGCAAAAGCCGGTTGTTACCAAGGCTAAAAAATCCATCGCGACATACCGCCTGCGCGAGGGACAGCCGATAGGAGCCAAGGTCACATTGCGCGGGAAAAGAATGTATGATTTCTTGGACAAATTGATAACGGTCGCAATGCCGCGCATAAAAGACTTTCACGGGTTGTCAAAATCAAAGTTCGACGGTCTTGGAAACTATGCCTTTGGCATCAGAGAGCATCTGATTTTTCCTGAAATATCCGTTGATAAAATCGATTCGATTATCGGAATGGACATCGTGATAGTAACAACTGCGAAAACTGATAAGGAAGCGCTGGCGCTGCTGACAAAAATCGGATTGCCGCTGGTGTTGAAATAAAAGCGTGAAACATGATGCGCGAGAAGAAAAAGTCTCATCGCTTCGCGTCTTGCGCCTTACGAAAAAGGTAGAAAAATGGCTAAGTTAGCATTAATTAACAAACAGGCGCGCCGCAAAAAGATGGTCGCGAAATATGCCAAAAAGCACGACGCGATCAAAGCGAAGATGTCCGTCAATTCAACGCCGGACGAACGCATCGACGCCATGAAGAAAATGGCAAAGCTGCCGCGCAACGCCAATCCTACGCGCTTGCACAACCGATGCTCTGTTACCGGACGTTCGCGCGGATATTCGCGCATGTTCGGCTTGTGCCGCCAGCAGGTGCGCACCCTGGCTTCCGAAGGCAAGCTGCCGGGCGTCCGCAAGTCAAGTTGGTAAGGAAATTTAAGGTTTATGATTTAAGATTTATGATTTGCAAATCTTGAATCCGTAAATCTGGAATCTTAAATAAAAAGAGGTTTTATTATGTCATTATCGCATCCAATCGGAGATATGTTGACCCGCATTCGCAATGGGCAGAACGCTGGCAAAGAACAAATTGTTTTGCCGGGTAGCAAGCTGCGCGCGGCGGTTCTGGACGTGCTGAAAGATGAAGGTTTCATAACCGGTTTTCACAAAGAACAGATTGATGAAAAGCGCGCGAATCTGGTTGTGGATTTGAAGTATGTGAACGGCGCCGGCGCGATACAGGAAATCTCCGTAGTGTCGAAACCAGGCCGCCGCGTGTATTCAGGGTCGTTGAAAATGCCAAAGGTATTAAACGGCCTGGGCGTCGCAATCGTATCCACGCCAAACGGCATCATGACGGATCACAAAGCCCGCTTGATGAATATCGGCGGCGAGATTTTGTGCGTGGTGGTGTAAAAATAAATAGCCGGCATGCATTCAGATTTCAGCATGCCGCATGCAGAATACAAAACGAACGAAGTGAGTGAAATATGTCTCGTGCAGGAAAATATCCGGTTGAAATAAAAGCTGGCGTGTCAGTTGAAATAATTGATAACAGCTTGGTGCTAAAAGGACCGAAAGGCGAATTAAAATTGTCTTTGGCGACTAAAAACGCCGGCCTGGTCGATGTTAAAATTGAGGACGGCAAAGTCATCGTCGCGCCAAAAAATGCGACGGACAATGCTTCCCGCGCAATGTGGGGCACCATGACGCGCAATATTAAAGCGGCTCTGACCGGCGTTACAGAAGGCTTTGTCAAAGAAATTTATATGAAAGGCGTCGGCTACAAGGCTGCTGTAAAAGGAAATGAATTGGTTTTGATTGCCGGCTATTCCCACGATGTGGTCCTGCCGATTCCCGCAGGAATCAGCGTTGAAGCCGGCGCAAACCCGACTGAATTCTCAATCAGGGGAATTGACAAGGTTTTGGTCGGACAATTTGCGGATAAAGTTCATAAAGTCCGCCGCGCGGATCCCTACAAAGGCAAAGGCATATTCTATAAGGGCGAGAAAGTCCGCCGCAAGGAAGGCAAAAAGAAATAATCTGGCGAGGTGAAAAATGGGCGAGTCTATAGCAAAATTTTTAGGATATGGTTATGTCGCGACAGTTGGAATAACATTCTCAATCGCTGTTATGGCTCACGTTTTGAATGCCTATGACAATTATAGGAGAAACAACAAAGCGAGATTGCTGAGAGAATCTAGACATAAAAAATGTAAATAATTTAAAAGCAGTCCCCGCTGCTACGGGGAACGAAAAAAGGGAAAAAATATGTTAAAGCATTTATCGACAAAAGAAAGGCGCACCTTTATGAATCGGGGCGCGCTTAAAAGAAAAAATCTTGGCAAAAGCCGCATACGTTTGTCGGTTTTCCGCTCTGGTCGCCATATAGAAATCCAGGCGATTGACGATGAAAAAGGCCGCACAATTTGCGCCGCGTCTTCGAAAGAAAAAGGTTTTAAAGGAAATGGCTGGAATGTTTCCGGCGCGGAAGTGGTTGGAAAAACTTTTTCCGAACGCGCGGCAAAGGCAAAAATTACAGAGATTTGTTATTTTGACCGCGGCAGCTATCGTTATCATGGCCGCGTGAAAGCTCTGTGCGAGGCGATTCGCGCAGGTGGAATAAAGATTTAGTCGCAAGACGTGAAGCGTGAGATAAAAAAGTTCTTAACGCATTATGTCTTATAGTCTTACGAAAAGGAAAAGAAGATGGCAAGATTTGATGATAAAAAATTGCAGACGGACAACTTTACTGACAAGCTGGTTTCGATAAATCGCGTTTCCAAAACTGTGAAAGGCGGCCGCAACATGTCTTTTTCCGCCTTGGTGGTGGTCGGGGATAAATCCGGTCGCGTCGGATTTGGAAAAGGCAAGGCTTTGGAAGTGCAGGCCGCGGTGCAAAAAGCCACAAAAGCTGCAAAAGCCAAGATGATACGCGTTCCGTTGAAAGAAGGGCGCACTTTGCATCATGACATTGAAATAAAATACGGTGCCAGCAAGCTGGTGGTTCGCTCCGCCGTTCCTGGAACCGGCATTATTGCAGGCGGCGCGCTGCGCGCAGTGTTCGAATGTCTGGGCGTTCAGGATGTTGTTGTGAAATCCCAAGGGTCCAATAATCCGAATAACATGATTCGCGCCGCTTTCATGGCGTTTGACAAGATGAATTCCCCCAAGTCAGTCGCCGCGCGCAGGGGAAAGACTGTCGCTGAAATAATCGCGGGACGCGATGGAAAGAAAATATCCGAAGATGCCCAGGACGAATAAAAACGCGGGCGGCGCGGCTGATATTGTGAAAATCGTAAGTTAGAATTATAAGGAAAACAAAATGAAACTTAATGCACTGATGGATAATTTCGGAGCGCGCAAAAGCATAAAGCGCGTCGGGCGCGGCATCGGATCCGGCTATGGCAAAACCGCCGGCCGTGGCAACAAAGGGCAAAAGGCGCGTTCTGGCTCTCGCAAGCAGGCCACCTTTCAGGGCGGGCAAACGCCGATCTTGCGCCAGTTTCCAAAATTCGGATTTAACAATCCGTTTGCAAAGACTTATGCCGCGATCAACCTGGGCGATATTGAGAAATTTATCGCCAGCGGAAAAATTGATGCGAGCCAGCCGATAACAATTGATTCTCTGATAGCCGCAAAAATAATCAATCGCAAAAAGTCCGGCTTGAAAGTTCTGGGACGCGGAGATATAAAATCAGCCGTCAATATCATTGCCGAAAAGTGGTCGAAGTCAGCCGAAGAAGCAATTCTCAAAGCCGGCGGCACGATAAAAAAATAATTGTCGGAAGAAAATCGCCGGCAATAGCAACAAACGTTGAAAGATGAAGTTCGTAAAAAATTTCTTTAAAAACCTTTCTGATTTGCAAAAGCGCATTTTGTTCACTTTGGGCGCGCTGATAGTTTATCGCATAGGCTCTTTTATTCCGCTGCCCGGCGTCAATGCGTCGGCCGTGCTGCATCTTTTCAGCGACAACGGCATGATGGGCATGTTCGATATGTTCAGCGGCGGGTCCTTGTCGCGCATGTCTGTTTTGGCGCTTAACATTTTTCCCTATATTTCGGCATCCATTGTGATTCAGCTGTTGTCGGCGACCAGCAAGTCGTTAAGCGAGCTGCGCAAAGAAGGCGAATCCGGCCGCATAAAAATCAATCAGTATACCCGTTATCTCGCTGTTTTG
>JAITJD010000011.1 GCA_031279085.1 Rickettsiales bacterium
GGTCAGGCAAATCATACGATAAATCCGAGCATGAAAAGCGCATGGGTGAAAAATACCGCGCCGCCGCCGCCGCCAAAGCACAAACGACCAAGATAAATTCTAAGATAAATGGAAAGTGAGAATTATGTTCAGGCCTTATTAATTCTATCGGAATTAATGGGAGCCTGAACTTAAACAACTATACACCGGCGCGAAGTTCTTTCTTTATTTCTGCCAAGCCATGGATAAGTTCTTTAATCCGGTTATTAAAGTCCGAATCTGTCAAGTGAACGGCATATCTGATGGAATTGGCAAAAGCCAGGGCATCGCTGTTGCCATGCGTCTTTACAGCAAACCCGTTTAACCCCAAGAACACGGCGCCGGCATAAGAACGGGGGTCGATTTTATTCTTTAACCTTTTGAAAACATGAACCAGAAAAAACGCGCCGATAATCGCCAGAACGGATTTTTTAAGATTATCCATCAGAACGCGCTTTATCAGCCTGGCCGTGCCCTCCACCGTTTTCAACACTATGTTGCCGGTAAAGCCGTCGGTGACGACAACCTGGACATCTCCGCCCCCGATATCATTGCCTTCTACAAACCCGATGTAATCGTAAGGCAATTTGTCTTTATACTCGTTCAGCAGTTTGTTTAATTTTTGCAGAGTTTCATTGCCCTTGGTGTCTTCTTCGCCGATATTCAAAATGCCGACCTTGGGATATTTCATATTTCCGGCGACTTCCGCATACACGCTGCCCAGCAGCGCAAAATCGAACAAATTCTCCTCGTCGCACTGAACATTCGCGCCCAGGTCCAGAATCGCCACGCGCTGGTCGCCGCCGCCAGACGGCAGCATTGTCGTTATGGCGGGGCGGGACACCCCGTCGACGGTTTTCAGCGCCAATTTCGCCAGCGCCATCAAAACGCCGGTATTGCCCGCGCTGACAACCGCTTCGGCATTGCCGTCGCGGACATCCTTGATCGCCATGTACATAGATGTATTTTGAGCGCTGCGAATGACATCGCGAACCTTGTCCGAAGACACGATTTTCTCCGGCGCATGAATTATCTCGCAATTTCGCCTGACCCGCTGGTATTTTCTTAAAAGCGGTTCCAGCCGCTTTTTATCGCCAAACACGCGAAAAAACACACTGCCTTCCCCGTATTGGAATAAAAATTGATTCATTCCGCCAAACACGGCGGCAGGAGCTTTGTCCCCCCCCATTGCATCGATAGAGATGATTTTTTTATTAGGCATATTCGGATTTGAGGCTCAAAGCTTAAAGTTTGAAGAATCTTTTCCGCCTCAAACTTTAAATTTCAAACCTTATTTTGTCCCGCATGCCGGGCACAGATGGTGCGGACGTTTTTTCTCGCCGCATTTTTTGCAAGTTCCTGCCGGCATCACAGACAAAGCGTCATGCGCCCTGCGCTGTTTTGTACGAGATTTGCTGGTTTTGCTTTTTGGCACCGCCATTTTGTAATCCTTTTATTTAGATTTGAATATTTTATTAAAATTCTCGGATTTTGCAAGATATTTTTAATCGCTTATCACCTGCGCGACAAACATTCCATGATTATGCATCAGACCTATGACAGCGCTATGGTCGTCCAAGCCAAGATAGAACCTGTATCCTTGCTTTTCCAATTCAGAAATCTTGGCGACCTTGTATTCGGCCGTGGTCCCGGGATAATCATGCGGCTTGCAGAAAATTTTTTTATTTACATCCGGCAGCAGATTGTCCATAAATGCCTCTACTTTTCTTTGCCCTATCGCCCATCGTCCGGTTATGAAAACAATTGTAAAATCGCGGCCCAAGGACTTTAAGACGCAGAGCATGTTTTCATTCGGCGCCCCGAATTTATCATAATTCGGCAGCGCGAATTTCTTGGTGACCACACCGTCTATATCGCAAAAAATTGCAGGTATTTCTTTCATTAGTGTCAGTGCAAGTGGCAGGACAGGACGGTGTCAAGATTCAAACTTCCTGACACCGACACTGTCCTAACACTCTTTAAATATCCATCAGCTGCTGCTGGACATCGACTTCGCGCGCCAATTTTTCAGCCGTTTCTTCCGCGCGGGCGATTTCGCGGACACGGCGGACATAAGCGCCTGTCCCAATCGGTATCAATCTTCCGACAATCAGGTTTTCGTTGATGCCGACCAGCTTGTCCGTAGAGCCGCTGATAGCCGCATCCACCAAGACTTTGGTTGTCTGCTGGAACGAGGCATTTGAAATGAACGAGCGACTGGTCAGGCTGGCGCGCGTCAGACCCACCAGAACCTGCCCCGCTTCCGCCTTTTTTCCGCCATGTTTGGCGACGCGCTCATTTTCTTCCTCAAAATCAACGCGGTCGATCACCTGTCCCGCCAAGAATCCGGTGTCGCCGGGGTTTGTAATCTCCAAGCGGCTCGTCATTTCGCGTATCAGAATCTCAATATGCTTGTCATTAATCGGAACGCCCTGCAAACGGTAAACCTGCTGTATTTGATCCACCATGAATGTCGCCAATGCTTTCTGTCCCAAGATGCGCAGAATATCCTGCGGCACTGGATCGCCTTCAACCAGCTTTTCCGCTTTCTTTACGACATCTCCGCTGCGGACAAGAAGACTGGTTCCCTTTGGCACGGCGTATTCAAAAGGCGCCGAACCGTCTTCCGGATCAATTCGGATAATTATTTTTGATTTCGCGTCTTCCAGCTCTATCGTGCCTTCAATCTCTGCCAGCAACGCCGGATTTGCCGGACGGCGGACTTCCAGCAATTCATTAACGCGAGGCAGACCGCCCGTGATGTCGCCCGTGCGCTTTGTCCGAACCGGAATGTGCGCCAAGACATCGCCAGCATTCACTTTGTCGCCGTCCGCAACATTCAGCACGGAATACATCGGCAGCAGATATTCCGCAATCTTCTTGCCGCCCAGCGATACAATATCTCCTTTTTCATCAACCAGAACAACAGCCGGTTTGAGCGCTTTTTTAGTTGATGTCTTCCAGTTGATCACCTTGCGGGACATGATTCCGGTCATGGAATCAACTTCCTCTTGATAAGACACATTCTCAATCAAGTCGCCAAACCTGACTATGCCGTCTTTTTCTGCGATTATAGTGCTGGAATACGGATCCCATTCCGCAACTTTCGCGCCTTTTTCCACCGCATCGCCGTCATTGACAATCAGCATCGACGCATACGGCAGCTTATGGCTGAACAATTTTTCGCCTTTTTTGTCCAGCACTGATATCTCGCCATTGCGTGAAAGAACAACCACGCGCCCAATGGAATTCTTAATCGTATTGACATTGGATAGCTTTATTACGCCCGCGACCGGCAGCTCTATAAAGTGGTTGTCCACGCCGCCTGATGCCACGCCGCCGACATGGAATGTGCGCAGAGTCAGCTGAGTCCCGGGTTCTCCGATGGATTGCGCGGCGACTACGCCGACAGGCTCGCCCACATGCACCAAAGTGCTGCGCGACAAGTCCATGCCATAGCATTTAGCGCACAAACCGCCGGATTCGCAAGTCAGCACGCTGCGGACATCAACACTTGGCAGTCCGGAATCGTTTATCCGCTTTGCGACGGCCTTTGTGACCAAATCGCCGGTTTTTACAATAATTTCCTTGGTGATCGGATGTATCACATCATTTGCAACAGTGCGCCCCAGCACAACATCGCCAAGCGGAACAGACAAAGCGCTGCCCTGATAAACAGGCTTTGCGGTGATGAACTGCTTGGTTCCGCAATCATGTTCGGTAATGACCGTATTCTGCGCCAAGTCGACCACGCGGCGGGTCAGGTATCCGGCATCCGCAGTTTTCAGAGCAGTATCCGCCATGCCCTTGCGCGCGCCGTGGGTTGATGTAAAGTATTCGGCCATAGACAAGCCTTCTTTGAAGTTCGATATAATCGGAACCTCGATAATTTTGCCATCAGGCTTTATCATCATGCCGCGCATGCCGGCCAGCTGCTGAATCTGAGTCTTGGAGCCGCGGGCTTTTGACAATGCCATCATAAGTATGGAATTCCAATTGTCGCCTTCGGTCTTGCCCAGCGCCGCATAGGCCAGGTCGCCCAGCTTGTCGGTTGTCTTTTGCCACAAGTCAATCAGCTTGTTGTATCTTTCGCCATGCGAAATCAAGCCGTTTTGATATTGTTCTTCAATTTCCTTCACGCCTTTTTCAGCCGCTTCAATCATCTGCTGCTTTTCTTTCGGGACGATAATGTCGTCGAACCCGATTGAAATTCCAGAGCGCGCCGCTTGCTCAAAACCTATATTTTTCAAATCGTCGGCCAGAATAATCATGTCCTTGTCGCCGCATATTTCATAGGTGGTCGACAAAAGCTTTTTAATTTCGCCCAAAGGCATCACCTTGTTCACCAAATCAAACGGCATGTCGTCATGTTTCGGCAACAACTGGCCCAGCATCATGCGGCCGGCGGTGGTATTGTATTTTTTGCCCCTGAAACGCGCGACAATAGGCGTGTGCAAGCTGATGATTCTTTTTTCCAATGCCAGCCGGATTTCATCCATCGTTGCAAAGCGCGGAGATTTCTCATCATGCTCGCCATTTATCAGCGATATATAGTAAACGCCCAAAACCATATCCTGCGACGGAACAATCATCGGATCGCCGTTTGCCGGCGCCAGCACATTGTTTGAAGACAGCATCAAAGTGCGCGCTTCCAGCTGCGCTTCCAATGAAATCGGAACATGAACAGACATGGTGTCGCCGTCAAAGTCCGCATTGAATCCCTTGCATACCAACGGATGCAGGCGAATTGCCTTGCCTTCGATCAAAACCGGTTCAAAAGCCAGCAATGACAATCTGTGCAAGGTGGGCTGGCGATTCAGCAGCACCGGATGCTGGTATATGACTTTTTCCAAGATTTCCCAAACGATTTCCTCGCCGTTTTCCACCATCTTGCGCGCAGTTCTCAATGTATTTGCGTAATCGCCGGCCATCAGTCTGGCGAATACAAAAGGCTTGAACAGTTCCAAAGCCATCGTCTTTGGCAACCCAACCTGATGCAGTTTTAATGTTGGGCCGGACACGATGACGGAACGGCCGGAGTAATCCACGCGCTTGCCCAGCATATTCAGCCTGAATCGGCCGGATTTTCCGCGCAGAGAATCAGACAAGGATTTCAGCGGACGCCGGTTCTGCGAAACCATCGGGCGCGACTTGTGCCCGTTGTCAAACAAAGAATCCACCGCTTCCTGCAACATGCGCTTTTCGTTTCGCACTATGATTTCAGGCGCGTGCATGTCGATGAATTTCTTCAAGCGGTTATTGCGGATAATCACGCGGCGGTACAAGTCATTCAGATCAGACGCGGCGATATGGCCGGCATCCAACGGAACCAGCGGGCGCATATCCGGCGGAATGACGGGCAGAACATCGGGCAGCATCCAAGCGGGCTCCGTTTTTGATTCCAAGAAAGATTCGATCAGCTTCAGCTGCTTGACGATGCCCTTGCGTTTTGTTTCAGACTTTGTTTCGGTCAATTCCGCGCGCAGCCTGGTGCGTTCGTCGGCTATATCCAGATTTGATATTATGCTGCGGATTCCCTCCGCGCCAATACCGACATGAAACGCGTCGGCGCCAAATTCCTCTACGGCGGCCTGATATTCGTCCTCGCTGATAACATCATACATTTTCAGGCTGGTCAATCCGGGCTCTGTGACAATATAGGCGTCATAGTATATGACCTGCTCCAGCTTTTTCTGCGGCATATTGTTCAGCAATGCGGCTATTTTTCCCTCTCTCATAAACCATACATGAGATACGGGCATCGCAAGCTTTATATGTCCCATACGGTCGCGTCTGACGGTAGAAGAGCCGACCTCCACACCGCATCGCTCGCAAATAACGCCGCGAAACTTTATGCGCTTGTATTTGCCGCAGGCGCATTCATAATCTTTTACCGGGCCAAAAATCTGCTGGCAAAACAAGCCTTCGGATTCCGGCTTCAACGAATGATAATTTATGGTTTCGGGCTTTTTAACCTCGCCATGCGACCAAGACAAAATTTCTTCCGGCGACGCGACTGTGATGCGCAATGCGTCAAATTGTTCTTTGGTTTCAATTTGTCCAAATATTTTTTGCAACATGTTTGTCATTTTTGCTCCTTCATCGCAATGGTATTCTGTATTCGGCATCCAGCATGCTATTTTTTGAATACAGCATGCCGAATACCATGCATCAATCAAGTTTCTTCGGCGTCATCGCCAGGCACAGGCCTTTGAGTTCGCGAACAAGAACATTGAACGCCTCCGGCGTGCCGGTCTGTATGTCGTTGCTTCCGAAAACTATTGACTCATACATTTTGCTTCTTCCGGCAATGTCATCAGATTTGACAGTCATCATCTCGCGCAGCAAATGCGCCGCACCGTGCGCTTCCAGCGCCCATACTTCCATTTCGCCCAACCGTTGGCCGCCATTATGCGCTTTGCCCGACAGCGGCTGCTGGGTAACCAGCGAATAATTTCCGACCGAGCGGGCATGTATCTTTTCATCAACAAAATGATGAAGCTTCAACATATACATTATTCCGACGGTCACAGGGCGCGCGAATTTCTCGCCCGTCATGCCGTCATATAATGCAAATTGTCCCGTTTCCGGCAATTTTGCCAGCTTTAGCATTTTGCGTATGTCTTCCAAATTCGCGCCGTTGAATGTTGGCGTCGCCATCGGAACGCCGCTGCTCAGCAGGGCAGCCGTGCCGCGGATGTCGGTGTCCGTCATTTTGCTTAATTTCTCGGCCGTTTCTTTTCCGTATATCTTGCCCATGACGGAACGCAGATCGTCCGTGACGGCGCGCTTTTGCCTGACCTCTTCCAAAACAGCGGAAATTTGCTGTCCCAATGTGTATGCGGCCATTCCCAGATGAGTTTCCAAAATCTGGCCGATATTCATGCGCGATGGCACGCCCAGCGGATTCAGAACGATATCGACAGGCGTTCCGTCTTCAAGATGCGGCATATCTTCGACCGGCACGACCTTGGACACTATGCCCTTGTTTCCATGGCGGCCCGCCATTTTATCCCCAGGCTGCAGCTTCATTTTATGAGCGATGTAAACCTTTACTTCTTTCAGCACGCCCGCGCTTAAAGAATTGCTTTCGGTCGCCTTTGCAACTTCTGCATCCGCTTTTTCGTTCAGACGTTTCAAAGACAGCATAAGCTGTTCGCGAAGCTCGTCAATCTTGCTTTGCATCTCCTTGCTGCGGACAACAATTTTTTTCATGTCGCTTGGACGGATGCCTTCGAAAACTTCCTCGGTCAATTTTTTTCCTATAAATGGCTTCAAGCTTCCGGCCCCATTATCTATCACTGCGCCGGCGGCCATCTGATAAACCTGATCGGCAAATCCTTTTTCGATGATTGCGATTTCCTCTTCGCGATCCCTGTTGGTTTTTTCTATTTTCTGCAGCTCTATCATCTGCGTGCGGTCGTCTTTCTTGACGCCGTGGCGGGTCAGAATATTGACATCTATGACAATTCCTTCCTCGTTCGGACCGACTTTCAAAGAAGAATCCTTTACATTCAGCGCCTTTTCGCCAAATATGTTGCGCAGCAACGATTCCTCCGGCGTCAGCAAGGTTTCAGATTTGGGAGAAACGCGCCCGACCAGAATATCGCCCTGCTTCACGCGCGCGCCGATATAGATGACCCCGGTTTCGTCAAGGTTTCTCAGAGCCTCTTCGCCGACATTCGGGATATCGCGCGTAAGGCTTTCCGGCCCCAGCTGCGTGTCGCGGACTTTGAATTCCTTTTCAACGATTTTTACAGAAGTGAAAACATCATTGCGGGAAATCCGTTCAGAAATGACGATGGAATCTTCATAATTATACCCGCGCCAGGGCATGAATGCGACCAAGACATTTTTGCCCAGAGCCAGCTCGCCATAATTCATCGAAGACCCATCTGCTATAATGTCGCCGGCCGACACCCGGTCGCCAACTTTTACCAGCGGCTTTTGATGAATCAATGTTTCGCTGTTGGAACGTTCGAATTTCTCCAAATTATAAATATCAACGCCGGTCACAACATTGCGGCTGTTCATGCACTTGATGACTATGCGGTTGCCGTCCACCGACTCAACTATTCCGCTGCGCTTCGCAACCTTGCCGGTTCGGCTGTCGTTGGCGACTTCACGTTCTATTCCGGTACCGACCAACGGAGTGTCGACGCGCAGCAACGGCACGGCCTGGCACTGCATGTTTGACCCCATAAGGGCGCGGTTCGCGTCATCGTGCTCCACAAAAGGTATCAAGCCGGTCGCAATGGACACAACCTGGCGCGGATCAACGTCTATCAAGTCGATTTCCTCCGCCGGCACCATGGTAAATTCGCTGTCAACGCGCGCCGTCACAATTTCATCCGCCAGAACGCCGGAAGATGTCGTCGAAGTATTTCCCTGGGCTATTTTATGCCCTGTTTCCTCATCAGCGGTCAGATAAACGATTTTGTCGGTAATCTTGCCTTTTTCCACAACATAATAAGGAGTTTCAATAAAACCATAGGGATTCACGCGCGCATAAGACGCAAGGTGGTTTATAAGTCCGATGTTCTGGCCTTCGGGCACATTAATCGGACACAGGCGCCCATAGTGGGTCGGATGAACGTCGCGCACATCTATTCCGGCGCGCTCGCGGTTCAAGCCGCCCGGCCCCAGTGCGGAGATAAGGCGCTTGTGCTCTAATTCCGCCAACGGATTATCCGATTTCATAAATTGCGACAACTGCGATGTTCCCAAGAATTCAGAAACCAGCGACATCAAAGGATTTGCATTTATGGTGTCCTGCGGCTGCATGTTCGCAATGTTCGGCGAAGACAGATTTTCGCGAACCAGACGCTCAATCCGAACCATTCCGGTGCGGAAATTTTGCTCCAACAGCTCGCCAACCGTGCGCACGCGGCGATTGGACAGATTGTCTATGTCATCAATGACATCCTTGTGGTCTATGATGTTTGCCAAAGTCTGCAATATGGCGATAAAATCCGATTTGGCCAGCAGACGCTCGTCCTCTGGTTTTTTGCCGGATTCTATTTTCAGCCTTTTGTTCATCTTAAAGCGGCCGACAGTCGACAAATCGTAATATGCCGGCTCAAATCCCTGGCGCATGAATAAATTTATCGCGGCTTCCAAAGTCGGGCGCTCCCCCGGCCTGATGATATTGTAAATTTCCATCAGCGCATCTTCGCGGCTTGTCGTTTTGTCCGCGACAAGAGTATTGCGGATATGCGCGCCGATCGTCGCATTGTCAATGGAAATTATGGAAATATTTTTGATATTCAGTTTTTCCAAATCCGCCAGGACTTCTTCGGTTATCTCCGTGCCGGATTTAAACGCGACCTCGTCTTCAATCATCACCGGTTCAAACAAATACTCGCCTATCAAAGATTCCGGAATGATTCCGAAAGATTTGGACGCGGATAAAATCTTGGCCAGTTTTTTTGCATTGATTTTATCGCCCTTGGTCGCGATAGCTTTTTTGTCTTTCGGATTCAAGATATCATAGTTCAAACGATATTTATCCAATCCTTCAAATACCGAGGTTTCGCCTACCCATAAGCCACCGTTAAAAGCCAGCGGAATCTTTTTGTAAAACGCCGACAGAATTTCTGTTTCGGACATGCCGCGGATAGACGTCTTGCGCGGGTCGGCCTGCCACTTTTTTTCATCTTCCGCCGACGGCAGACAGCGCAGCAGCACGGTTGCGGGTATTTTGCGGCGACGGCGGTCTATGCGGATATAAATCACGCCTTTGGCCTCTTCAAAGTCAATCCAGCTGCCGTGCTCAGGAATTATTCGCGCCGTATAGGCCGTCTGGCTGCCCGCGATTTTTGATTCTTTGGTGGTTCCGAACACAACGCCTTGGGCGCGGTGCATCTGGGAAACAATGACCCGTTCGACGCCGGATGCGATAAAGCTTCCGCGCTCGGTCATCAAGGGAACTTCGCCCATGAATATCTCTTGCTCTTTTATATCGCGCAAGGATTTTTTGCCGTCTTCCGCAACATCCCATAAAATCAACCGCATCTTCAATTTCAGCTTGCTGGAATAAGTCATGTTGCGCAGCATGCACTCTTTCACATTATACACCGGCTTGTCCAAATTATATTCGACAAATTCCAAATCCGCGACGCCGGCGTAATCTTTTATCGGAAACATTGAAGAAAATACTTTTTGCAGGCCGATGTTTTTGCGCTGGCCGGGCTCTATGTCAAACTGCAAGAAATCTTTATATGAATTGTATTGAATTTCAACCAAGTCGGGAAGTGGAGCCTCTATAAAACTTTTGCCAAAAGATTTTCTTAATTTCTGGATAACGGCCATTTTCTTTACTCCTTCGTCGTAAAAACGCGCGATTTGCAAAGCGCAATTATAAAAACTATTCAAGAATTGGATTCAGCAATTCTGAAATAGTCCAAGCAATAAAGCACAAAGCGCAGTTTTCATGCGCTTTGCACTTTGCGCGAATTGAAAATTATTTCAATTCCACCTTTGCGCCGGCAGCTTCCAATGTCGCTTTCAGTTTTTCAGCTTCATCTTTGGCAACCGCTTCTTTCACTGCTTTCGGCGCGCTTTCGACCAAAGCTTTCGCTTCGCCTAAACCAAGGCCGGTTATGTCTTTCACAGCCTTGATTACAGCCAATTTGTTCGCGCCTACATCAGTCAGGACGACATCAAATTCGCTTTTTTCCTCAACGGCCGCAGCCGGGCCCGCCGCTACCGCCACTGCCGCGGCTGCACTGACGCCCCATGTTTCTTCCAATGCCTTGGACAATTCGACTGCTTCCAAGACGCTCAATTTTGACAATTCTTCAACGATTTTCTGAATATCTGCCATTTTTTCGCTCCTTTATTGCAAACAACTGACAATCACCAGTAAATTTGCTTTTTTATTTTTCTTATACTCTCAACTGCACAACTAATACGGTTGTCAGCTGTTAGCCGTTAGTTTTCCATACTCTGCCGAAACACGTGCCAAACGCGACGCGGGCTCTATCAATATGCGCGCGATTGTGCCGCGGATTTCCGACAGCGACGGAAGCTTTGATAATTGCACGACGTCTTCCGCGCCCAGCAGATTCGCATCCATTTTTCCACCGATAATGGAAAGGTTCGGATGAGCTTCGGCAAACTTTGCCAAAACCTTTGTCACGGCCAGCGCATCGGTTGCAACAGCAACCGCCGTCGGACGTTTCATCAAATCCGATACAGACGCAAATTCGGTGTCTTTCAACGCCAGCTTCATCAAGCGGTTTTTAACAACCTTGAAAAGAGACACAATCGGGCGCAGCCCGTTGCGTAATTCTTCTATTTCCTTGACTGTAAGCCCGTGATTTTCTACAACAAAAACACCGTTCGCTTTTTGCAATGAGGACTGTAGATTTGAGATTAAGCCTGATTTTTCTTCACGTCTCATTTTCATCTCCTCGTAAGGCGTAAGACTGAGAGGTTGAGAAGTTTTTCAACTCGCATCTCATGTTTTGCGCTTCACATTTTGTTCATTTTCCGTCGCGCTTTTCGGCCCGACGGGGCTCTTTCGTGTCCCAAAAGAGCGAAAACTCTTTTGTCTATGATGGGAATTAAGCCGTTTCCGACACCATCAGTCTTGGACAGAAATCTTTTTAATTTACATCCACCTTCAAACCCGGCCCCTGAGTCGTCGCAACCGAGCACCCCAAAATATACTGCCCCTTGGAAGAAGAAGGTTTCACCTTTTTCAACTGCTCTATCAAAGCCTTGATATTTTCAGCCAATTTGTCAGTTGAAAACGACATTTTGCCGATTCCCGCATGCACAATGCCTTTCTTTTCCGCGCGATATTCTATCTGCCCGGCTTTTGCGGTTTTGACAGCATCGACAACATTGTTCGTAACCGTGCCCAATTTCGGATTAGGCATCAAGCCCTTTGGCCCCAGCACGCGCGCAACCTTTGACATTTTTGGCATTATATCCGGCGTTGCGATCACGCGGTCAAATTCAATAAAGCCACCGGCGACTTTTTCAATCAGCTCTTCGCCGCCGACAATTTCCGCGCCGGCTTTTTTGGCTTCATCTTGGCCGTTTTCCGTAAAAACAGCAACGCGGACTTTTTTGCCGGTGCCGTTTGGCAAAGAAAGCATGCCGCGAATATTCTGGTCGGCTTTTGAAACATCTATGCCCAGACGAACCGCTATTTCCAAGCTTTCATCAAATTTGGACGAGCAGTATCCGCGCAAAATATCAATCGCTTCGGACAAAGCATAAGTTTTTTCCGTATCCAAAGAGCCCCAAGTTTTTTGTCTTTTTGTGATTTTCATTCTTAATCCTCCACCTTTACGCCCATGGAACGACATTGACCTGCAACTATTTTCGCCGCGGCATCAACGGTAGAGCAATTCAAATCCGGCATTTTTTCTTCCGCGATTTTACGAACCTGATCAGTTTTTATAGTTCCCGCAAATTCACGCCCAGGTTTTTTGGAGCCCGATTTCAGACCCAAAGACTTTTTGATAAAATAGGATACGGGCGGCAGCTTCATGATAAATTCAAAACTGCGGTCTGTATAAACCGTGATAATGCATGGAATTGGCATTCCAGGCTCCTTATCAGCAGTCGCATCATTAAATTGCTTGCAGAATTCAGATATATTGACGCCAGCCGCACCCAAGGCCGGCCCTATCGGCGGCGCCGGATTTGCCTGCTTGGCCGGCACGACAAGCTTGACCAAGCTTTTGATTTCTTTTTTTGCCATTTTACAACTCCGTTGTAGTTATGAGTCAAGTCATGAGCTATAAGTTGGCCAAAAACCGACTTTTTATCTCAAAATCCGACTCGTTTAGAGTCTGCGGTGCGATGTTGGCACATCTGCCGCATCTTGCTTGAAACGAAAATACTTTAATATTTTCCGCTTCCCGCAAATTTTGCAAAGCAAAATTTGCTAAACTTTTTCAACCTGTGAAAATTCCAGGCTAACATTGGTTTCACGGCCGAACACCAAAATGGTCACCGTCATTTTCTGCTTTAAGTTATCAACTTCGGACACAATCCCGTTAAAGTTCGCAAAAGGCCCGTCGACGACATGAACTTCTTGTCCGACTTCATATTCCTGAACATCAATCGCAAAGCTGCCTTCCTCGACCTGTTTTTGCAATCTGCGCGCCTCTTCTTCGCTTACGGCGATCGGCTTGTTTTTCTGACCCAAGAACATCACAACCTGAGGCATCAGCTTTATCAGAGAGAAAGTCTCGTTATTCATGACCATCTGAACCAGTATATATCCGGGAAAGAATTTCTTGTCATTTTTGACGCGCTTGCCGGCTTTGATTTCCGTGACTTCGCGCGTGGGAACCAATATTTCGCCAAACAGCGCGTTCAACCGGCGCTTGTCTATCTGCTCGCGCAGGCCGCGCGCGATTTTATTCTCGCACCCGGTGTGAACATTAACGACAAACCATTGCATTTTGCCTTCCATCCGCGTTCCTCTATTAGAAAATCCAACCTACGATTGCATTCAGCACATTGTCCGTAAAAAAGAAAAACAATGCCGCCAGACCGGAAACAATCAAAATCATTATGCTGGCGCTTACGACTGTATTACGTGATGGCCATATTATTTTAAACCATTCGATTCGCACTGACTTAATGTATTCTAGCAATTTCTTCATAAACAAAATTCCGGTTTTCCATTTATCCGTCCCGCGACGGCCCATACCAAAGACCATGGCGAGATTTTCAGTTTTCCGCAAGATTTGACGCGCAAATCAAAGAAAACTGGCAGGGGCAGAAGGAATCGAACCCTCATCCGCGGTTTTGGAGACCGATATTCTACCGTTGAACTATGCCCCTAATTATTGTTCACAGCAGACGGAAAATGGCAGACGGCAGACAGGCTTAACCCGTCATCCATCACCAATCTGCCATTTTTTATTATCTGTATTTTACCAATCAAAACTCTCTTTATATTTATTTAACGTGCGCTAACATAGCACAGTCATCTTAAAAATCAAGCGGAAACTATTATAAATCTTTAATTTGGACAGCGCAAGCAAAAAATTCACGGTTCGCAAAATATAAATATTTGGACAAACCGAGCGCCAAAAGCGCGATATCGGGACTTGCTATATTTGCGAGTTGCATTTTTTCGCTTGCGCAGGGACGCACTTTTTTTCTACAATTTCATAACAAAGGAGAGATGCCGCCAGTGTCAGATATTATAGAACCGCCAGTTTTGCTGTCAAGATTGATGACTTTTGTATTCGCCGCCGTGCTGGTCGTGGTGGTTGTGCTGGTAATAACTCTGACAAAAATGTATCCCTTGGAAAAGACGCAGATTCTTTTTCTGACGACGCAGCCGCTGGCGAACACGGAAATAAGAATTTCCACCTTTTCGCCCGACAATGAAAATATGGAACTTTACAAGCAGGCATTCATCAAGGAATACCTCAATGCCAGAAATGAAATAATCCCGAATGTCGTCGTCATGCAGAAAAAATGGGGAAATGACGAAGAAGGCCGGGTCAATAGATGGAGCACACCGGAAGTCTATTCACAATTCATGCAAACGCAAATGTGGAAGTCTTATATGGATGAAGCGCCGGACTTTGAATTCTACTGTCCGGTGGAATTCAACAATATTCTGCCATTCCCGGGCAGGGAAGACACATATATTGTGAAATTCAGATACTTTTGCACAAATACTAATGGACAAGCCGACAATAAAGATTCTACAATTGTAAAGGACTTTACAATAGTAATCAGGCTGGAGCTGGATAATATTGTAAAATGGACGGATCGCCTGCATAATCCCTTGGGCATTCGCGTCGCCGAATATTCGGTGGAGTCCGACGGCGGCGACCCGTTGGAATTTAATTGGGCTTTAAATTAGGTTTTAAAAGGCAAAAAAGGACAAAATATGAACAATGTATCAAGATTATTTGACAAAGCCTTTATTTTATGCGCAATATGTTTTATGCTTTGCGCATTCTCCGCAAATGCAGAGGGGATTCAAGAAGCTTGGGATAATCCAAATGCAAACATGGCGACCGGCAGCATAAAGCCGGGGTACGCCCAGCTGACATGGTCTCAAGGCAGTGTTCTGCCAATCAAGCTGCGCAACGGAATGGTCACTATGATAAATCTGCCGGCTGGCGAGCAAATACAAGACGGAACAGTCGGCGAAGAGAATTTGTTTAAATTTGAATTGCAGCAAAACGGCCAGTCCATGTTCATCTCGCCGACCGGAAGCAACTACGGCGCCGATACGAACATGATTGTAACCGGAAAATCCGGAAACAAGTACATATTTTATCTGCGCAGCGAGCCCGCGAATTCCAGCGAGATAACATACTCCCAAGTTGATGTGGTGTTGGACGGAAACAACGTCATTCCCAGCGCTTCCGGCAACAGCGCCGCCAGCACCGGCATGGGCTCTATTTTCAAAAAGGCGGCGGCCGGAACTTCTGTCATCGGCGTCGACGGGGAAGACTATGGGTGGATAAAGTCAATGAAAATCGATCCGTCCGAATTCCGCTTTGACTTGGATATTTTCGTTCCGAACCCGGACGATTATGTAATCGCGCCCGAACGCGTGTGGCGCGACAGAATCTTCACATACATAGACTTTGGCGACAAGGTCATCGCAATGACCCAGCGGCCCGTTGTGTCCCTGCTGGTCGAAGGGGGCGAATCGCCTGTCGGATTCCGCACGGACGGCGAAAACGGACGGCTGCTTATTATAGAAGCCGTGGGCGATATGGTTCTGCGTTCCGGGCAGAGAATAGTCTGCATCAAAAAACGCGGCAAGCCTTTCCTGATTGCCGACACCGCCAGCGTGATGGCGCTGGCCGAAGCAAATGTCGCGCAGAGCATGATGTCCAGCCAGTCTCTGAACAATGTCGCTTATTATGGCCAGCCGGCAGCGATGGCGGCAAATACTCAGAATTACGCGGGAATGCAGGCTGCTTCATTAACCATGGCGTCCGCTGGCGCGGCTTACGGCTCCTCGGGAATAAACATGCTTCCGACTGAAAGAAACACTGCCGGCGCATATCTGCCGCAGATCAATATTCCGCTGATCAGCAGCAATCAAGCCGGCGTCGCCGTAGAGTTGAAATCGGATACATCTGTAAAGGCTTTGAATGATTATTGGACAAGCCTGCTGGCAAAATTCAGCGGAGAAGACGGCAAAGGATTGTTGACGCCTTATATGAATATGGTGTTTTTCGCCGTTGACGAGCAAGGCGTCGGCGACCTGGGTTCAGAATCGGCAACCGCGCGGCTGTACCGCCTGAGAATCGGCCCGCTGCAAGACATCGACACCGCGCAGACGTTATGCGACAAGATGTTGAAATTCTCCGGCGCCAGCTGCAATGTCGTAAGAATACAATAAAAGCATCGGGATAATGAAATCGCTGAAAGAATCTTTCACTGAATTGAGAAAATCAACGCCAAAGCATGCCCAATGGTTGTTGCTGGCCGCTGCTTTTATCGTCGTTCTTATATTGCTTAGCCTTATTTTTAAAGGAAAGTCCAAACAAGATGTTGGCGTTTTAAGTGATGCGGCGCCCGTTTTGAATATTGAGCCCCAATCTTTGGATTGGTCTTCAACCACAATCGGTCAGACAAAAAAACAGGAGTTTGTCATTTCTTCAAACCTTCCTGTGAAAATCAAAGATATTCGCTTGCAAAAAGAAGCGCCGGGATTAAAAAAGCCGCTGACAACCTGCAAGACGATATCGCAAATTGACAAGAACGTGCCCTGCACAATAACCATGGAATACTCGCCCGATCAGGTTCAGGATAATACCGCAATATCCCTGTTTGTCGATTGGATTGACCGGCGCGACATTGCGCGGTCTGATACAATGACTTATACAGAAAAGATTGTAATTTCTATCGGTGCCGTTGAAAAAGTCAAATCAGAACCTGTTCCGCCGCCAAAGCCGGAACCCGAACCGGAGCCTGAACCAGATCCGATATCCGACCCCCTGCCGGCGCCGAAGATAAAGCCAGAACCGGATCCAAAACCTATTCCTGAACCAAAACCTGAACCAAAGCCCGCGCCAGAACAGGATTCGAAATCTTGCTTTGATTTCGCGTTTCCAGGATATAACGCGTCCGGCCAGCAAATCGGCTGGATACGTCCGCAACATGGCGAGTATGTGTTTCATCCTTTTGCAGACAAGAAATGCGCTTCGCCGACAGGAATATATAATCCTGACAACGGAATAATCTCAGACATCAATAACCCGTCCAAAAAGATAGGAACAGATGCGGAGCATATCGGATACGGCGCCATAACAAGCGGAACTATCCCGCAGCTTTCAAACAGCGCCAAGCCACGCGCCATGAACAAGGCGCTGCAACTGGATTCCGAGCAAATAAAAACTCAGACATACACTGGTTTCCACAAGTTGTTAGACGCGCCAAAACCTGAAAAGCTTTTTACATCTTCCGGTGAAACGGTGGTTTCCAGCAAACCTTATGATCGTTCGTTCCTTTTGCGCCAGTACAAGCCTATCCCTGCGACAATCGTATCGGAAATCCGCGCGGACCTTCAAACTTTGAATGATAAGAACGGGCTGCCTGTGACGGCAACGGTCGACCGCAATGTATACTCCGACAATGGCCGCAATATTATAATCCCGACCGGAACAATGATATTGGGTTATGTTACCGGCGATATTCCCGGCCCATATAAAACAATCGGACGAATGCATATTAAATGGTATCAATTTATTCGTCCCGATGGGGTTGAATTCAATTTTGGCACTATGGATAAGCATCCGTTTTCCGCCGATAGCCAAGGGCGCGCCGGCGTTCCCGGACACGGCAGCAGCGATTATTTAGAGCAATTCGTCATGCCGCTGCTGACGGCGGTCGTGCCGGCGGCGGTAAATATGATCGCGCCAATTGCGGACAAGTTCGTAAATCAGATTGATTTGGACAATAACACGGTGACGCAAAGCGGACAGGTTCGTTCTTCGGAATTGGCGAAGCAAGAAGTCATCACAACTTGGAACAAGATTGCAAACAAATTGATGGTCGATATGATGGACAATACTGTGCCGCCTTTTTCCATTGCCGCCGGCACCCGCATTACTGTTTTTTCACCTGTTGATCTGCTGGTTACATGCGGTGTTCAAGGTGATAATACTAAAGCATGCGCGATCCAGGCATATAGTGAAGAAACGCGCTTTGATATTAGTAGTCGCGACGAAGTAACCCAAGCCAAGGAAGCCGAAAATATTGGCAGTATGAGTGGACAAGTGCGTTCGTTCAATTTGGAGCCATACTGCACAAATGATGTAAAAACTGGCAACAAAACTGTCGACGAGTCAAAAGCAAAAGAAATACAAGAGGCAGGCCTTGATTATCGCACGGTTTTATTCTACTGCCAGTCCCTAAACTATCAGGCAATCAACACTGCAAAGCAAAATGCAGTGTTTCAGAACCAGCAGCAAACCAGCATGACAACCACAAACGCAAGCGGCGAGAAAGTCCAAATGACCATTGGCTCTGAAGACTATAATAAAAATGTTCTGGGGCTTGAATACAAAGACGACGGCACTATAAAGAATCCATTCCAAAAAGAAGCCGCGCCTGTTGCGACAGGCATTACCTGCGAAGACGGCACGAAGCCGGATCCAAACGGCTGTTGTACTGGTGAAACTTATACCGATATGGGCGAAGATGGCTTTAATTGTTGTCCCGCCGGCAGCGGCGATTGCTTTCCGCCAATACTATAAATAGGCGGGAGATAAGAGGTAATAAGGCGGCAAGTTGTGTTATTTATCAATCCCGTTTTATGCTTCTAAACTCTTACTTCTAACCTTTTATTTCCTGCCTCTTACCTTTTTTATGATTCGGCACCTAATAATAAAAAATGCCTAACGAATCGGAAATATGATAATAGCTTCAACTTCGAGTTGTAGCATTGTACATATTCTAATTATTCTTCTATAAAACCTTCAACGAAATTTAATAAATTACACATCTTACAAGGAGAAAATATCATGGTTGCACAAACACTGAAAACAAATTTGAACGTCGTAAAATTTCAAAATGGCGAGCAGTTGTGGTTTTGGTTTTTACATTCAAAAAAAGTTCAAAATGGTTTTAAAATAAAAAGCTTTTCGAATCAAAAATATGCATGCGAGCTGCTGGACCTAGAAATTTTAATCACCAAGCTATATCTTTCCGGTCAGATAAGCGACGAGCAGCTTGCGGTCATGAAAGAATTCGGAGACAAGCAGCGCGCGCCGCGTCAGCATGTATGGAACGAAAACCGCAAGGCGGCGGTTTGGAATTCCGCAATGCAGACTCTGGAATCCGCCGCCAGAAACAAGGAATGGATAGAATAAACTTACCGACGCAAAATGCTGTCAGAGGCAACGGACTAATTTTCATGCTTATTGGATTCACATCAAAATCATCAAAAATCCTGCCAAGAATATTATGCAAGAATTTCCGCCATTGCATCGTTCTTTTCAACAACAGGCGGCGCGGATATATTCTTGCACAAATCGCCTTGGACGGAGTGCGGCTTGTCCCGATCGGCGCGCATGAAATAAAAAAACTGCAATCGGCCGGCTGGATATTCGTAAAATCAAACCCGAAGAAAAGCCGCGGCCGCCCGATGGTTCCAAACTTTCTAACATGCGTCGGATTTGCCAAGCGAGCTTTGGGAATCAATAAACCATTCATCTGGACGCCCGACCAACTTTATAAATATTTAAATAATAGAAAATAAAAAAACAGCTGCGGCAAAAGCCGCAGCGCGTTTACAAATTAATCTCACAATGAATTTTTGCAATTTATTTATTGCTCATTTTTTTTATAAAGTACATCTGGCCTATGCCGAACAGGTTTGATACCGTCCAATACAGAACCAAGCCCGCCGGCATCCATACGAACATTATCGTGAATATGAACGGCAGCCATTTCATAATCTTTTGCGTCTGAGCCATCGGATCATCGGAATCCGCCGCAGGCGCGCTGCCCTGCAATTTCTGCTGCCACCACATTGTCGCGCCCATGATTATCGGCAGAATGAAAAACGGGTCCATGACAGCCAAGTCTGAAATCCACAAAAATCCTGCCTGGCGCATCGGAACGGAAATCAGCAGCGCCTTGTACAGCGCAAAGAATATCGGTATCTGCAACAGCATCGGCAGGCAGCCCGACATCGGCGAAGTCTTGTGGGTTTGGTACAGCTTCATCAGCTCCATCTGCATGCGCGCCTTGTCATTGGCGTAAAGCTTTTGAATTCTGCGCATTTCCGGCTGCATTTTCTGCATCGCCGCCATAGATGTATAAGATTTTCTGGTCAGCGGCCACATCAGCACGCGCAGAACGATAGTCAGCAGAATAATCGCCAGGCCGTAATTCATAACCAGCCCGTGAATGGCGTTCAGCCCCCATAACATCGGACGCGCCAAGAACCAGAACCAGCCGTAATCCATTGTCTGATTAATTCCAGGAATCGATGCGGCGGCAGCGGCCAGTATTGATTGGTCGCGCGGGCCCGCAAAGATTCTTGTTTCTATTTCAACCGATTTTCCGGCGCCGACCTGAACCGGCGCCGCGCTGGCATCGGCTTGATAACGGTCGTCCGATTTCTTTATGCGGATTGTCTGGTCCGGCGCGCTTAGCGCGGCGATAGTTTCCCAATATTGATCCGCAAATCCTGCAAAACCGTTTGTCGTCTGATAAATATGCGCTTTCTTTTCAAGGTCCTTCCAATCTTCGCGCTCAATCTCGGAATTAGCATAAGCGATTCCGCCGGTGGCGACCGCCGCATTGCTTTCGCCGCCAGCGCGGACGATTCGCGCGTAAGGCGTGAAAGAAACATCCCGCTTGCCGGTGTTCCTGATTGTGTCGCGCACATTAATCACATAATTTTCAGCCGTGATTTCGCGACTGAATTCAATGCCGTCGGCATTTTTGAAAGCCATAAGCTTTCGATTGTAATTCTCGTTGTAATTCACTGGCGCGTTCCAATCAGTGCCAATGTTCGGGGCGGTCGTTCCATTCGCAATCAGACCGATTTCTATGAACTCTGTCCCGCCGCCGCAAAGCAGACATACTTCTTCTTTGGAATCTTTGCTCTGCTTGTAGTTTGCCAGCCGCAGGCTTTCAATCCTAATTCCGCGAACCGTGCCCTGAATAAGCGAATCCTTTGCCTCAAACATTCCGACAGGTATGTTCGGTATTTCGCCCGATTGGACGATATCCGCTTTCTGGCCGTTGTCGTCTGTTTTGCCGCTTGGCGCAAACCAAGACGAAAACAGCCACCAAGACAGCAGAAATATTATCAGCCACCAGAAAAAACTTGAAAATTTAGAAGTTTTTTTTTCGGAACTTTGCCTGCCCGACAGCCATTGATTAAAACCTGACTTTTTATCCAAATATCGAACCATTATCTTCCCCCTCTTCCCGTAAACATTGTGCGAAAAATTCTGCTTTTGTCTGCGGGTTTACTTTCCGACCGTTTAGCATTTATATCTTCGGCTGATTGTTTTGATGCCTTTTGTGAACCGATAAGCTCGAATTTTTTTAGAAGATGCCTGATATATATGAAATCCAGAACACCCGCCAAGCCTATAAATCCGGCCAGCGACAAATGATTGGATATAGGCCCCGGAACATTATCCGTCATCAGCAAATAAGACCCGTCGACTATAAATACGGACAGAAAAACAACCAGTATGGATTCCAACGAAGTTTCCAATTTATTCATTTTTATTCCTTTTTTTTACAAACAACAGAATCAAATACAACCCGACGCCGGCGCAAATGCAGATATCCGCGACATTGAAAGCGGGCCAATGCCAGCCGTTCACATGAAAGTCCAGAAAATCTATGACCGCGCCAAATCTTATGCGGTCTATCAAATTGCCCAGCGCGCCGCCGATAATCAAAGCAAGGGGCCACCTTTCATTGCTTTTGGCGCGCGCAAATAAATAATGAGCCAGAAATCCGATTATAATCCCCGTGATGACTACTATTATCATCGGAGCCGCTTCGCCGACAGAACGGAACAATGAAAAAGACGATCCCGGATTCCAAGTAAACACGATATTAAAGAAATCCGTGATCTGAGCCATCATATAAGGCACCGGCACCAGATCCCATGCATTGCCATATAATGGAACGGAGCCGGTCAGCAGATAAAGGAACAGCCCCTTGGTTGCTTGATCCAGCAGAGCCGCGCCGATAACAATGGTCAATATTCCGAGAATTTTTTTCATATCTTGTGAAAGATAGCACGGCGAAAAACATTTTTCAACAGGCAAATAAAAACTTGTTATTTATAATATTCTTCGCGGATTTCGGACAGTATTTGCTCTATTTTGCCTTCCGAAACGCCTATATTGGCCAGCACGCTCTGCCCCAGCATGAATGAAGATTCTACCGTTTCAGGCAGGGCTTCGATGGCGCCTTCGCTTATCAATGTTTTTGTTTCCTCCATATTGCGCGCGCGCGCAAATATTTTTACACGCGGCGCGATGGCGCGAATGGCGCGAATTGTGCTTTTGGCGACCCAGGCATTATCCAAAGCAATCACAACCGCGCGCGTTCTGCGCGGAGCAAGTCCAAAATCCCGCAGAATATCCGTATTGTTTGTATCGCCATAGTATACATTGAATCCTTTCTCGCGCCCCGTCATTACTACATCTACATTAAAATCTATTGCGGCATACGGGATTTTCTGCGATTCCAGCATTTGCGCTATTATCTGGCCGACGCGCCCAAAGCCGCAGATTATGACTTCCGGCTTTTTATCCGCAGCGACTTCTATTTTTTTCGATTTTACATTCCGAAATAATTTTCCCGATTTTTGCAGCCCGTCGAAAATGCTAAGCAGCACAGGAGTGAACATTATTGAAAGAACTATTATCGCCGTCAGAATCTCACTATGGCTGAACGGTATCGCCTCTATGCCGCTGGATTTCAAAGTTTGCAATATCAGCAGTCCGAACTCGCCGCCCTGCGCCAGAATCAGCGCTATTAAAAAGGCATCTCTGGACTTTATATTCCTTACGCGCGCGACTATGTAAATCGCCGCAAACTTTATGCTGATAAGCGCGACAACCCCGAACAATACTATGGCCCAGTTGCTCAAAAGCATTTTCAAGTCCAAACCCATGCCCAGCGCAATAAAGAAAAAAGCCAGGAATAATGTAGCGTACGGAGAAATTTCCGCCTTGACCTGATGCCGGTAAATGGTTTCAGACAGCAGCATGCCCGCTAGAAAAGCGCCCAGCGCCGGCGGCAAGCCTATGATATCCAGCACAACGGCCAAAAGAACTATGCCCAGCAGCACGGCCATCAGCAAAGCCTCTTTGGATTTCAGTTTTGTGACAGCGCGCATCAGCGGATTCAAAACCAGGCGGCCGACAACGACAACGCATAACAACAAGCCGACCGACATCACCAAAACATCAATCACATTGGCGCCCAGATTTATCGACTTGCCAGCAAACACGGGCAGCATGGCCAGCAACGGAATCGACAGCAAGTCTTGGAACAGCAATATTGAAAACGACTGTCGCCCGAGATTTGTTTGCAATTCATTCCTGTCGGCCAGTATCTGCAAGTCCGTCGAGGTGCTCGACATCGCAAGCAGCAGCGATACCATGACCATTCCCATGATTGTCCAAGGTGTGATGCCGAATAAAATCGGAAACAGCATTATGGCAACCATCAGGACTTGCGCCGCGCCAAAGCCGAATATGTTGCGCTTCATCTGCCACAGCCGTTTTATATTCAGCTCCAACCCGATGGTGAACCACAGAAACATTATGCCGACTTCGCCAAGAAAGTGCCATATTTCAGTCAGTTCGAACAGCTTTAATCCATAAGGGCCGGAAATCACGCCAGCCAGCAGAAACGCAAGCAAAGTGCCGATTCTGACCAATCGCAGCATAAAAACCAAAACAAAAGCAATTCCAAAGAATATAAGTATTGATATTTCCATCTTCTCTCTCTTGCGCGGATTTCGTTTCTATATTATATCAAAACCGCAAATAAATAAACATAGGATTTTTAGCGAATAATTTCTTTTGAAATAATTAGTTTTTCATAATCCGGCCGCCGAAAGCCGCAACGCCAATTCCTGAAATTTTTCCGGCGACAGCTCTTCCGCGCGCTCCGTTCCGGCCAGGCCGAATTTCGCCCAATCTATGCCCGGAATGATTCCGCGTATCATTTTGCGCCGCTGGCCGAAAAGCTTTGCGGTAAGGCGCCCGACTTTTTCAAGATTGGAAATCGGAGATTCCGATTTAGGAATTATCTGCACAACCGCGCTTTGCACCTTTGGCGGCGGCACAAAAGCGGTATTGGGAACATTGAACAAAATCCTGGCGTCCGCGACCAGCGAAGTTAAGACTGCCAGACGCCCGTATTGCTTGTCCCCGACTTTTGCAACTATGCGCATCGCAACTTCGCGCTGGAACATCAATGTCATGGAAGAAACAGAAGATGCAATATGCAGCCATTTAATCAGCAATTCTGTTCCGATATTATACGGCAAGTTGGAGCATATCGCGATTTTATCATCATTGCCGATTCCCAATTCATCATTTCCAATTTTCAGGGCGTCGCCAAATATGATTCGCATTCTGCCGTTTGCGGCATTTGCAATCTTTTCCAGAATCTCTGCCGCCGCCTTATCTTTTTCAATCACAATAAGTCTTTTCGCGCCGGCCGCCAGCAGGGCGCGCGTCAAGCCGCCTGGCCCGGGCCCGACTTCCACGACAGCGGATTTTTCAATATCGGGAACACTGCGGGCGATTCTGCCCGTCAGATTCAGGTCAAACAGAAAATTCTGGCCCAGGGACTTTTTAGGCTCCAATCCGGCCTGGCGCATCATTTCCGATACAGGCGGCAAAAATGCAAGAGCCGGACATGACTCAGACGCCATGTCATTATCCGCGATTTTTTTCATATTTTCGCCCTTCTTCCGAACGCAAGGCTGAGCGTTCCGTCATCCAAATAATCCAAATCGCCGCCCAGCGGCACGCCAGAGGCCAGCTCTGAAAACACGATTTTATCGGAATTTCCTATCACAGACATTACATAATGCTGGGTTGTTTTTCCCTCGACGGTATTTGGCAAGACAAAGATTATTTCTGAAATATTTTCGTCTTTGACGCGCTTTGGCAGGCTCGCGATGTTCAAATCATCGGGCGTTATTCCGCTGATGCCGGATATCTGGCCGCCCAATATATGATATCTTCCGCGAAAAACGCCGGATTTTTCCATTGTCCAGACATCGCCCAAATCGCGTGCTATGCACAGCTGGCCATTTGCGCGTGATTCGTCAAGACAGAACTCGCAAAGCGCGGAATTGTTTGTCAAAACACCGCATATCGGGCATGGAGCGATTGTCAGGGCCGCATCGGACAATGCGCCGGCCAGCGCGGCCGCGCGGCCGGTTTTGTCTTGCAGCAGCGCCAAGACTATGCGCTGGGCGGCGCGGCCGCCAACGCGCGGCAGCTTTGCAAATTGTTTGATAAGCTTTTCTATTTTTGAATTCATTCTTCAAACCATAACCAATCAAGCGCGAATCCGCGCATTATTAATGGAACACAAAACAATCCTGATTTTGCGCCTGAAATTTGCCGCAGGCCGTTTGCGCCGCGATTTCAGACAAGCCGTTGCTGCGCACGCGGTACATGCCGCCCGGCGCCTGCTCTATATCAGCTTTTACGCCCAGCAGATTGCGAACTCTGGCAGTCTGAGCCTGCGCGGCGGACATGGACGAAAACGCGCCGAACTGAACACCGGCGGAGCCACGAGCCACAAGTTGCGCGGCATCGGCTGATGAAGAACCGCCCTGCGATTTTTTAATATTCGCGCTTTGCGCTTTGAACTCCGAGCTCTGCTTTGCCGGACTATGCCCGACCAGCGCAAATCCTTTATCCAGCATTTTCTCTGATACTGCCGCGCGCACATCCTTATTGTCCGCGCCCAAGACCACGCTTATCAATCTATTGTCTCCGCGGCGGGCGGTCGCCACCAAAGAGTACTTTGACTTGTTCGTATAGCCGGTCTTCATGCCATCGCAGCCCGGATAAGCGCCCAGCAAGCGGTTTCCATTCGAATATGTCTTGCCGTTGTAAGTCCAGGATTTTATCCCGAAATATTTCCAATGCTGCGGAAAATGCTTGTAAACAGCCATGGACAGCAAAGCAATGTCGCGCGCGCACGACAGCTGATCGTCATTCGGCAGACCGGACGAATTTTCAAAATTGGTTTTCGACAGCCCGATTTCAGTCGCGACCTGGGTCATCAATGACGCAAAATTTCCTTCTTTTCCGCCTTTTAGATTTTCCGCCAGAACGCGCGCGACATCATTCGCGCTATGCACGGCCAGAGCCTTTATCGCATCCTCCACCTTGATTTTGCTGCCCGCTTTCAATCCCAGCTTGACCGGCGACGCGTTTGCCGCGCTTTCGGAAACTATCAGATAATCGTCCAGATGCAGCCTGCCGTGCTCCAGCGCGTCGAATGTCAGATACAATGTCATTATCTTCGTCAGAGAAGCCGGATAATTCAAATCGCTGGCGTTTTCCTGATGCAGAATCTGCCCTGTTTCCATATCCGCGACCAGCGCCGCGCGGTATCCGGCGGCAAACCCGCAATGAATAAAGAACAATGAGCAAAAAATAAAAAATAAAGAAATCTTCGCCATAGGCAGATGATACAAAAAAAACTATAAAACGGTCAATAGATAATAAAAGCCCCGCGCGAATGCGCGGCGCTTTTTTTCTGTTTTCGATTATTCATCAATCTATCTTGCGCAGTGATATTTTTTCTTCGTCGACTATCACCAGCCTGCCGTGGCTTATGCTTAAACTGCGCGCGGCATTGAAGGCGTCCCTTTGCCCGAACAGCCGCGCGTCGCACAATGGAAAAACGCCGCGCGACAGGCACAGCTGGTTTGCAATCACATCTTCGTTGCAGACGGCGATTATCGGAATATCCGGCCGGCGGCATGAAATCTGCGTCGTCGCGACCGCATCTCTTGCAAAAACGACTATGGCGGAAGCCTTGTTCAGATAAGCCATAGACGCAACCGAACGCGACCAGTCGTTTTCCGGAATATTCTCAACACGCGACCAATCATACGGATTGTCTATGGCGTCCTGATCGGAATAAGTCAATATTTTCGCCATTGTTTCGACGACTTTCACCGGATTGTCGCCGATAGTCGTCTCTTCGGAAGTCATCGTCGAATCCGCGCGCAGGTACGCGGAATTCGCGACATCGGTGATTTCGGCGCGCGTCGGAAATTCCGCATGCACCATGCTGCCCAGCATTTGCGTTGCAACTATCACTGGCTTGTTCATCTTGCGGCATTCGCGTATTATGTGGCGCCCTATGGCCGGCACTTGCTCAAAAGGCACCTCAACCGCCAGATCGCCGCGCGCAATCATTATCGCATCCGCCGCCGCGGCTATTTCGGTTATTTTGTCGACGGCATTGCGGCGCTCTATCTTTGCCATTATTTTCACCGGATGCGCTGTTTTTGATGTTATGAAGTCGCGCACTTCATACATGTCTTCGGGCTTTTGCACAAACGAAACCGCAATCCAGTCCGGATTTTTAGTCAAAACATATTCCAAATCATCGCGGTCTTTGGGCGTCAGCACCGAAGACTCGACTTCCGTATCCGGTATGTTGAATCCGCGCCTGGACCAGATTTCATCGCCGCGGACAACAACAGTCTCGATGGAATCCGCCGATATTTTTTCAACTTTCAGCTCTATTTTTCCATCATTCAGCAGCACTCGGTCGCCGATTTTCAGCGATTTCATCACATCTATATCCGGCAGCTGAACGCGCTGGGAATTTCCGGGCGCCGAATTATTGTCCAGCACGAATTTCTGTCCCGCGGCAAGCGGATATTTGTTTTCCGTTTCAAAATTTCCGATTCTGTGCTTTGGCCCCTGCAAATCGGCCAGAATGGCGACAGGCCGCCCCAAATCTTTTGAAATCTTGCGTATCAGGTCTATTTTCTTACCCTGGGCGTCAAAAACATCATGGCTGAAATTCAATCGGCACACATCAACGCCGGCCTCTATCATTTTTACCAGGATTTTCTCGCTTTCGCTGTTCGGCCCGATGGACGACACTATTTTTGTAAATTTTTTCATATTTGTTTTCCTTGATTTTTGCGCGGACTAATATATCATACATTTTACACTAAACAAGGGGAAAAGATAATGAAAAACTCAAACCACGGCACCATTGACAACAAGCAGCTGATTTCGATTATCGAAAAGATTGAAAAGCTGAACGAAGACACCGCAAATATCGCGGCCGATATCAAAGAAATTTATTCAGAAGCCAAAAGCGCCGGATTCGACCCGAAATATATCCGCCAGATGATACGTCTGCGCAAATTGGATCCGGACGAGCTGGACGAAACCGATGAACTGACAAAAATGTACAGGGACGCGCTGGGAATTTAAGGTTTGAAGAACTTTACCAAAACTGTTGAGAATTTTACCTGCCTGCATTGCGGGGCGAATGTTGTCGGCACAGGATACACAAACCATTGCCCGAAATGCTTGTGGTCGCGTGATGTCGATATAAATCCCGGCGACCGCGCCGGCAAGTGCGGCGGAATGATGCGGCCTGTTTCGGCGACATCGGAAAGGGGGCGCATCATAATCACCCACAGATGTGAGAAATGCGGCAAAATCAAACGCCAGCGCGTCAGCGACGATGATGATCATGATGCGATAATCGCCCTTTCCGCAAATCCTGATTTTATTTTCGGTAAATAATCATTTCTTCTTGGCGGCCGCGATAAAAGCGTTGAACAAAGGGTGGCCGTCGTACGGATTGCTTTGGAATTCGGGGTGAAACTGGCCGGCTATAAAAAAGGGGTGATCTGTCAGCTCTATGATTTCCGGCAGCTTTCCATCAGGCGACATTCCTGAAACAATCATGCCGTTTTTTTCCAAAATATCGCGGTATCTGATTTGCAGCTCGTACCGGTGCCGGTGCCGTTCGGAAATCTCTGGCGCGACGTAAATCTTTTCCGCCAAAGTTCCGGTTTTTATAATGCACGGATACGCGCCCAGACGCAATGTTCCGCCCATGTCGGCGCGATCATGTCCGGGCATTATGTCTATCAGGGGTTCTTTGCAGCCTTTGTCAAATTCCGTGGAGTCCGCGGCCAGCCCGCACGCATTGCGCGCAAACTCTATCGCGGCAACCTGCATGCCCAGACAGATTCCAAGATACGGGATTTTGTTTTTCCGCGCATAACCGGCGGCCGTGATTTTGCCATCAACGCCGCGCGCGCCGAAACCGCCGGGCACCAATATTCCGTCAAAGCCCGACAAATCGGATTCCGATATTTTTTCGGCATCGCATTTTTTGATTTTGACATGGACATTATTTTGAATGCCCGCGTGAAACAAAGCCTCGAACAAAGATTTGTAGGCGTCGGGCACATGGAAATATTTGCCGACAACGCCTATTGTGATTTCCGGCAAAGAATCGGACAAATAGCTTTCTATCCTGTCAAACCGCGACATGTCGCCGGACGATTTTTCCATTCCGAAATGTTCGGCGATTATGCCGAACACATTCTGTTTCTCATACACATTTGGAATTTTATAGATATTATCAACATCAAGCCCGCTGATAACATTCCGCGCGGGCAAGTTGCAGAACATGCCTATTTTTTTGCGCTCTTCCTCTTCCAACAGCCTGTGAGCCCGAACTATCAGCATATCCGCCTGGATTCCGTTTTCCAGCAACGCGCGCGCCGACATCTGCGTAGGCTTGGTTTTTAATTCGCCGCTTTTTTCCAAATACGGCGCCAATGTCAGATGAACGAACATGACATTGCGGCGGCCCATATCGTTTGCGAACTGGCGGATTGATTCCAGAAATATCTTTCCTTCGATATCGCCGACTGTCCCGCCGATTTCGCATATTACAAAGTCCGCGTCAACAGGCCTGCCTATGTATTCTTTTATCTTGTCGCTGATATGCGGAATCATTTGAACGGTGGCGCCGAGATAATCGCCGCGCCGTTCGGCATTCAGCACATCCCAGTAAATGCGGCCGCCCGACACCGAATCATTTCTGGAAAGCCGCGCGCTAAGGAATCTTTCGTAATATCCCAAATCCAAGTCTGTTTCAAACCCGTCGTTGGTGACATATACCTCGCCATGCTGGAACGGCGACATCGTTCCCGGATCCACATTCAGATAAGGATCGAATTTCCGCGCATGCACCGAATATCCGCGGGATTGAAGAAGAGCGCCGATGCCGGCCAACGCAACGCCTTTACCCAAGCTTGAAACCACGCCCCCAGTTATGAAAATATATTTCGCCATAAGTCCATGTCCTTATGGACTTTCATCATACAATATTTTAACATTCCAATCAATGAGAGATTTTCTTGAACAATTGTTTCACAATTCATTTCTATGGTCGCCGTTGGCGATGGCGATCGGGGCCGCTTTATATTTTTCCATGCCGACGGAACCGGCGGTGTCGTATCCATGGCTGATTGCTGGATTGGCGGCGGCAATCCTGATATTTAGAAGAACCGACATAATCATCGCATCGGCTTTGCTGTTTATTTTCGGATTCGCGTATGCGGCGGGATTCGCAAGGCTGACGGATACTCCGCAGCTATCGCATAATTTGCGAAACATTCAGATCTCCGGAATTGTGCAAGATATAGACTACACCGATGGAAAAACGCGAATATTTTTAAAAACATCCGACATCGCGGCGGGTAAAACAGCCGTGGTCAGACTGTCCGCCGCAGAAGACAAGCCAGTTCCGCGAATAGGCGAAACGATAAAGGCGCGCGTGTTTCTGTTCAGGCCTTCGGGCCCCTTTGCGCCGGAATCTTTTGATTATGCGCGCTGGGCATATTTTAACAAGATATCCGCAACGGGATATTTGACCGATTATGAAATTATTTCCGAATCGCGGACATCCGGCATAAACTCTTTGCGGAATTACATGCGCGGCAAGACAAATTCGTTTTTATCCGACGCTCTGGTTTTGGGCTATAAGAATGCTGTGCCGAAAGACGAAGCAAAAATTTGGACTGCGTCCGGCATAGGGCATGTATGGTCAATCAGCGGATTTCACATGACACTGGTGTCGGGCTGGCTGTTTCTGCTGTTTTATACGATTTTCAGATTAATTCCCGCAATCACCCGCCGAATCCCGGCAAAGTATCCGGCAATGGCTTGCGCATGGGCGGGCCTGGCTTTTTATCTTTTGATTTCAGGCCTTGATGTCGCGACTATCCGCGCGTTTTTGATGACCACATTGATATTCGCCGCATTTATTTTCGGACGGAATGTTTTTTCATTGCGCAATATATGCATTGTTTTCTTCGCTGTTTTTCTGATAAATCCGCACTATGTTATGCAGCCGGGATTTCAGCTGTCTTTTTCCGCGATATTCGGTCTGGCTTGGTTTTTCAAAAAGGGCTGGCGCGGGAAAACGACATTTTGGCAGAAACTGCTGAATATTGCGAAAGCCGCCATAATGACATCGATAATCGCAAGCCTCTTCACGGCGCCTTTTGTCGCGTATCATTTTAATTCTCTGCCGATATATTCGCTGGTCGGGAATTTGGTTCTGCTGCCGGTATTTTCCTTTGCCGTCATGCCGCTGGTAATGCTGGGGACAATAAGCGCGCTGTTCGGCTTTACACTTCCGCTGGATTGGTCGGCTGATATTTACGAGTTTGCGCTGGCGGTTGCGAATAAAATCGCGGGGCTTCCGTACGCGCAGATACAGCTGCCGGCAATATCGGGAGGTGCTTTGCTACTGCTTGCGACAGGACTGGCTTGCCTGATGTTCATAGAAAGCCGCCGGCGAATAAATATAATGATGTTTTGCATTTTTACAGCTTTGGGCATCGCGGCGGTCGCATTTCAGAAAAAGCCTTTATTTTACGCCACATCCGATCACGAGCTGGTCGCGTTCGTCCATGACGGAAAATTAGAATTCAATAAAACCAGATCGGCCAATCATTATTTTGCTTTCGATTCCTGGAAGCTGCTGAATTTTGAAAAAATTGAAACCGGAAACAAAAGACGCAAATGCGACGCGGGACTTTGCATTTACACAACCAAGAACTGGACCGCGGCTTATGTTCAGAAATATGTTCCGCTGTCGAAAAACATCGCAAGTCTTTGCGCTGATTCGAAAATAGATTTTATAATTTCTTATTATGAAATCACCGCGCCAAAATGCGATTATAAAATCCTGCGCGGCGGATTCGTGATATATGAATCAGGAAGAATCAAATACACTCCGTACAATCGTGGGTGGCATATTCCGCGCTGATGAAATACAGGCCGGCCGCAGGCGCGGTCGGGCCGGCCGCGGCGCGGCTTTGGGCGGCAAATATCCGGTCTATATCAAACGGCTTGCCCAATCCGATTTCAACAATGGTTCCTACCATATTGCGCACCTGGTGATGCAGGAAAGAACGCGCCGAAAAATCGATTGCGATAAGGCGGGAGGTTTGAAGTTTGAGGTTCGTACTTTCCACTTCAACTTTATCCAATGTCTTGACCGGCGATTTCGCCTGGCATTCTGACGCGCGAAAGCTGGTGAAATCATGATTGCCGACCAGACGGGCGGCCGCAGCGCGCATTTTTTCAATATCCAATTCGCGCGGAATCCACCACACTTTGCCCCTGTACAATACGGCCGGCGCGCCGCGATTCAGAATTATGTATCTGTAATTGCGCCGAATGCATGAAAAACGCGCATGAAAATCATCGGAAACTTCTTCGCAATCCAGCACCGCGACAGGCGCATTTTCCTGCTGCAAATAAAAGTTTATCGCGCGCATGACGGTTTGGCAAGAGGGCGCAGGCGGGTTATCAGTTATAAGTTTCCGCGCTTTGCGCCCGTCGGGCCCTATATCAAAGTGAGCGACCATTCCCAGCGCGTGAACGCCCGCATCGGTGCGGCCGGCCGCAACTATATCCGCATGCTGGCCGCTGAATTTAAATATCGCATCTTTCAGCAATGACTGCACGGAATCGCCTTGGATATTATCCTGCCAGCCAATCAAATTCGTCCCGTCGTATTCAAGAGTCAATTTATACCGCGACATTGTGAAAACCGACCGCCTTTATCCATTGATGCCCGTTTATAAAATCACGCCAAGCCATCGGCTTTTTGCCGGCCGGCTGCACGCGGATGATTTCCAGCGCTCCGTCATCGCGCATTTTTGTTTCCAATATTTTTACATCGATTCCGCCGATTTCAGTCCGCCCCCCTATGCCGCGCACTTGGTTATGTATTTCGCGCGGGCTCTTGTTCCAGTCTATTATCATATCCGCAGAAGTGAATTTTTTAGAAAATGTGGGCCGACCGACCTGCGGGCTTGGCGGAAACATCGCCGGATTTTTCAAATACTCGCTCAACATATCCGCGGCGATTTTTGAAACTTTGACTTCCAATTCGGCATTTGTTTCATTTTCGCCGATTTTTATTTTTCGCGTCATGCAGATGTCGCCCGCGTCCAGTTCTGGCGTCATCTTTACCAGGCAGACGCCCGTTTCCGAATCGCCGTTCACTATCGCGGACAGCATCGGAGACGGCCCGCGGTATTCGGGCAGCAGGCTGGGGTGAATATTCAGGCACGGCGCGGAATCCAAAACATTGCCGCGCAATATCACGCCATAAGAAGCCACAATCACATAATCGGGCTTGTGATTGTATTCGCTTATGTTTGTAAAAACGGGAATGCCGCGATTTTCGGCCCAGATGTGCGCCGGCGATTTTCGCGGCGCCATCTTTCGCCCGGCCGGCTTCGGAGCGCGGGTAAAGACGGCGACAACATTATGTTCGCCCGCAATTCTGTCAAAAACCGGAACCACCCAGCCGCTGGTTCCCATCAGAACCAGATTCATTTGCGCTTCCTTACTTTTCTCATCAGCATTTCGCGGCGCAGCGGCGACAAGTAGTCTATAAACAATATGCCGTCCAAATGATCTATTTCATGCTGGACAATGCGCGCCGCCAAGCCGGACATTTTTGCGCGGTTTTCGCGGCCGGAATCGTCCGCCCATTCGACTTCGACCGTTTCTGGCCGGCTGACATTGGCATAGACCGGCATGTTGTCGGAATCGACAACCGACAGGCATCCCTCTTCCATGACGCATGTTTTTTCGCCGCGCGACATTATGCGCGGATTTATCATTTTGAATATTTCCTTTGTGTCGGGATTCATCATAACCAGGAATCTTTGCAAAATTCCGACCTGGGGCGCGGCCAGACCAACCCCGTTTTGATTATTCATGATTTCAACCATTTTATCCAAAATATTTTGGATTTCAGATGTAATCTCCGACACCTGCGCGCATTTCTCGCGCAGTATCAAATCGCCGCAAAGTTTTATTTGTAATTCGCTCATATCGGTCTATAATCTTAGCAAAGGAATTCAAAATGACAAGTTTTTTAGCAATTGCATTGATATCGGTCTTAATTATTATGGTCGGCGCGCTTTTAATGCGCAAACCGGTCGCGCCGGATTTGTCCGGACTGCGCGAAGATAACGCGCGCCTGCGCGAGCGATTGGCCGAGCGGCTGGGAGTACTGGCGCAAAACGCGGCCGAATTGAAAAACATCAGCGGCGATATTTCCAATTTCAAAAATGTGCTTATGGGAAACAAGCAGGCGCGCGGCAGCTTTGGCGAACGCCAGCTGGAAGACCTGGTCGCCGACATAATGCCCCCAGAGACTTACGAATTTCAAAACGTTTTGGAAAACGGGGTTCGACCGGATTGCATTATAAAGCTGCCCTATCCCCCCGGCGACATGATAATAGACAGTAAATTTCCGCTGGAAAGCTATGCCAGAATGGACGCCGATCCGACGGCCAAGAAACAATTTGAGCTGGATGTCAGAAAACATGTCGACGCGATTGCCGAAAAGTATATAATCCCGGGCAAAACGGCCGAAGCCGCGATGATGTTCATCGCGTCCGAATCAATTTTCGAAACATTGCACCGCGAATTCCCCGCAACGATAGATTACGCCGCGCGAAGAAAAGTGTTCATCGTGTCGCCGGCCACACTGTGGGCGACACTGAACACTATCCGCGCCGTGTTAAGCGACATAAAAATCAAGCGCGTCGCCGCGCAGATAAAAAAGGAGCTTGACTTGCTGCTATCGGATTTGACACGGCTGGCCGACCGCGCCGCAAAAGTGGAAAATCATTTCAAAATGACCGAAACCGATTTGGAAGAATTGAAGACTTCCATCAGAAAAATAAGCCCGCGCGCGGAAAAACTTCGGGATTTGGAGTTCGGAGAAGACGGCGAAGCCTCAAAATAATTTATCTAATCCCGCCCGTTTTCGGATTTATCCATATCTGTTCTTTGGCAAGACTCATAATCGGCAGGTCGGATTTGCTGTCTGAATAAGCCCTGGCCAGATTCGGAAGAATTTTGTTTTTCTTCGCCCATTCGTCCATGCCTACGACCTTGTTTGCGCCCCAGCAGAAAAATTCATATTCCCAAGGGCGCAGCGGATTCATCTTTGAGCATATAACCGCGTCAAACTTTATGTCTTTGACCAATTCCGGAATCAAATAATCGGGCCCTGCCGATATTAAAAGAACCTTGCGCCCTTTTTTTCTTTCTGCCGCCACTTGCTCCTTCGACCACCCGAATCGTTCTAGTTTGTGCTGTTTTATAAAACCTGGCGCGAATTTTTCAACCATTTCAGCGGTCAGGAATCCGCGCATTTTCTGACGCCACCAAACCCCGCGCCGATTAAGCATCTTCGCGACCAAGGCAACGCCGATCAACGGCAGAAAAAGCCACGGGCGGGCCGAATGCGCAAAGCAGTATTTGCCAAACATCATATTCGCGTCCTTGGCGGACAAAGTCCCGTCAAAATCAAACACAACCACATCAAATTTGCTTAACATTTTTTTCCTTTCGCGTTCCTTTTATAGCAGAACGTATCCGCTCCATCAATGTAAATATAGCCGGCGTCAGCAGGAATGTCAAAACCAGGCTGGCCAGCATTCCGCCGACCATGACTGCGGCCATCGATGACTTCATTCCGTCCTGGCTCCATAGCTGCGGCATCATGCCGGCGATTATCGCAATGGATGTCATCATTATCATTGACTTTTTATCAATAAATTCCGCCCACAGCGCCGATGACGAATCTTCGCCTTTTGATATTCTGGCCACGGCGGGCTCTAAAATCAATATGTTATTGTTGACCACCAGTCCGACCAGCATGACGAATGCCAGCATCGCCGCGACATTCACGGACGCGCCGACCAAAAACAGCATCGCGAACACGCCGATGAAACTGGTTATTATTGATGTCGCGATTGTAAGCGGATGCGTCAATGAATTCAATATCGCGGCCAGCAGCATGAATGTCAGAATCGTAGCCAGCAGGAATGCGGCGGATATTTCCCCCGTCGTTTCGGATTGGATTTCGGACATTCCGCCGAAATTCGCGCCATATCCGGACTCCCAATTAATCGCCGCCAGTTTTTCCTCTATTTTCTGCTGAACGGGGCCTATGGTGGATTTTCCTATGGCGATGTTTATCTCAGTTATCCTGTGCTTGTCCAGCCTGCGGATATCCGGCGTAGCGCGGACATTCGCAACGGCGCCCAGCTCTGACATTGAAACCAGCCCTTTTTGAGAATTAAGGTATATGTTTTCAAAAATATCATGATTTTTAAACGGGCGCGCGAATTCCAAAATAATCGGATACTCCTTGCCGTTTTCTTTGTATTTGTATGAATCATTGCCGAACAAAGCCGTGCGAAGCGTCAAGCCGGCGTAAGAATTTTTCACGCCCCAAAAATTCATTTTTTCCTGGTCTGGAATGAATTTCATCTCATATCCGGGCTCTTGCTGCGCCAGAACAGCGCTTTGCACTTCGGGTATTTCGTTGACAAGCCGCACGATTTGCCTTGCATACATATTGCGCTTGTCATCGTCCATTCCGCTGACATTCAGCACAATATCGGCGCTGATTGCGGCGCCGGAAGAGTTTTCTCCGACATGCATCTGAATTTCCGCATCGGGAATCTCAGACAAGCGCGGCAATATTTTCTGCGCCAGCATTTTATCCGACAGCTTGCGTTCCGATTCATCGACCAATTCCAATTTTATAAATATGTTTTGCAGTCCGCGCTCGCCTATTTTTACAGAAATTGTTTTGATTTCCGGAAATTCGCGCAGCTTGTCTTCCGCCTGCCGCGCGATGGATTCGGATTTTTTGTAAGTGCTGCCCATCGGCGCGCGGATTGAGATTGAAATCTCGTTGGTATAAGTGCTGGGCGCGAATTCATTCCCTACGAAATTCAGCAGCAGCGCAGAAACAAACATCGCCGCCACAGCCATGCCGACAACACGCCATGGATGCCTGCATTGATAGTCGAACCATTTGCGAAAACGCGGCATGGATTCTTTTTTCTGCGGCGCGGGACTTTTTTTCTTTTTCGAAAGGCGCAGAAACCGGCCTATCATCATGGGCGTGAGAGTAAACGAAAACAGCAATGACAGCAATGTCACATAAACGACCGTCATTCCGAACTGCATCATGAACTGTCCCGCGATTCCGCCCATAAAAGCCAGCGGCAGAAATACGACCACATTCGTGCCGACGCCCGCAAGAATCGGAATCACGACTTTTTTGGTGCCGTCTATCGCGGCCTGCGGCGGTTCTTTGCCCGCGGCCATTTCTTGCAGCGCCGCCTCTATCAATATTATAGCGTTCGACACCAAAGTGCCAAGAGCCGACGAATAAGCCAGCAAAGTCATCATGTTGATAGTAAATCCGCTTTTTTCCATAAAGAAAAAGCCGGCGATTAAAGACGACGGAATCACCACGGCGGCGATAATGGTGGAGTGCCAATTTCCGGTAAATGCCAAAAGAACCAGAATCGTAAAGATAATTCCCAGAACAATGCCCCGAATAGTGCTTTGCGTTTCAGCCGAAACCGATATCGACGAGTCCGAAATAATCTTCATGCTGGCGCCGGGGAAACGAGATTCAAGGTCTTTTTGAAAATCCGGCATATTTTTGCGCAGGGCATCGGATATTCTTATGCTGTTTCCATCAGAGGCTTTTACAACAGACGCGATGACGACATCTTTGGAATCATACCTTGCGCCGGTTTCCGCGTCGCGGGACGAATCAAGAACATCGGCTATTTCATGAAGCGCAAAGTTTCTGCCCTCGCCCGTCACTATGCGCAGGTTTTTAATATCATCGATGGATTGAAATTCGCCGATAAAACGCACATTTGACGAATCTGTGCCGGCTTCGATTTTCCCGCCCGGCACATTCAGATTCTTGGCGCCTAGTCCGGATACTATGTCCATTACGGCGACGCCGTTGGCAGCCATTAATTCAGGATTCATAAAAATTCGAACCGCGCGCGATTCCCCGCCGAACGCCGACACATTCGCAATGCCGGGCAATGCGGTTATCCTGTTGGACAGAATATCCTTTACATATTCTTCCAAATCGCGGGGATCGGCGCCTTGCAGAACAATATCGACCACGGACTGCTGCAAGGGATTCAGCTTTTCAACAACGGGCTGTTTCAAATCATCTGGAAATTCAGATGAAATCGCGTCCAACTTGGCTTTGATTTCCGACGCCTTGTCATTAACGTTCACGCCCAAATTAAATTCGGCCATCACCAAGCCCGCATTTTCAAATGCCTGCGAATTGATTTTCTTTAATCCCGCGATTTCCGATATGCTGTCTTCGGCCTTTTTTATGACCTGTGTTTCGATTTCCGCCGGCGACGCGCCAGGATAAGCAAAAGTCGCGGTAACCATTGGAAAATCCATGGACGGCGTGCGCTCTACATTCATTTTCGGAAAAGACACCATGCCCAAAACCACCCAGAATAATACGAACATCAATGTGGTTATCGGCCTGCGTACAAAAAAGCTCAACATTTTTTACTCCTTGAATGAGGCGACTTTTATTTTGTCGCCCTCATCTAGTTTTGAAAGAACAACCAGGTCGCCGTCAGCCAGCCCTTTGGACACAAGCGCGAATTCGGAATCCTGGGCTTTGACCTCAACGGCTCGTTTGCGCGCGACTCCGCCGTCCGATACCATCAGATGGCCGTCGGTTATCGCATAAACGGGCACAAAGAAGCCCGACATGGCATATTCCGCATAACCCAAGCCATCGGCGGCGCCTTTGGTTTTTATCAGGTGCATTCCTGAATCCAAGTCTATTTCCGGCGAAACATAAGTTATTTTCCCTTCGCCGATTTTCTGTCCCGCGCTAAATTTGTGAACGCGCGCGCCGGATACAAACGCGCGGTTTGCCTTTATAAACAAAGGCTCTTTCAACACATCTGTTTTTCTGCGCACGTTCATCAGCATCGACGGCTTGCCCTGTTGAGCCGAAACGCGGGTTGCGTTAAAGATTTGGCGGCTGTTTTCAGAGCCTATGGACGCGAACCTGAACGCAATCCAGCCGACAACTGCAACAGCTATCAATATATAAGCTATTTTTTTCATTTGTTCCTCACTCGCCAACCATTAATTTTCTTACTGATTCCGCCGACATCAAAATGTTGTATTTAGTGTTCAGCAAAGCCATGTCCAGCTGCGACAAGGCCGCCGATACCTCGGCCAGCTCTATTGCCGAAGTCTGCCCGGCCGCAAACCGGTCGCGCGATATGTCATAAGCTTTCCGCGCCAGATTTTTGGCATTTTCCAAGTTCGCCAAATTGCCTCGCAAATGCTGGTGTTTTTTGACGGCGGTTTCGTATTCTTCCGTCTTCATCTTTTTGGATTTGTCCAAGTCCTGGCGCACGGCGATAGCATTAATTGCTTCCATCGTGGCGTTGGCGCTGTTCAGGCCGCCGTTAAAAATCGGAACTTGCAAAGCCAATCCCCAATACGCGGATTGAGAGCCTTTCTTGTCAAACATGCCGTCAATGCTGTCGCCCATCGCTATGTAATTATAAGACGCCGTTGCGGCCAGAGTCGGATAATTTCCGGCGCGCTTGGAAGATGCATTGGACTCGTGCATTCTGACCTGAGCATCCAAAATATCCCATTCCGGATTGGATGTCAGCTTGCCGGCGTCAATCGGCGAGAAAGTCTTTGGAATTTCATCGGTCAGATTCAATTCCTCTTCCGCATCTATTCCGGCCAATATTTTCAGCATTCTGTGCGCGGTATCTCTATTGAATTTCGCGTCGGACAAATTGATTTCCTTGGCCGCTATGTCCGATTCTATCTTTACCAAATTAGCGCGGCTGGCGCGTCCGGCGGACGCCAGCTGCTTTCTGGCGGACACCGCGTCAGATAAAGACTTTTCATAAATTTCAACAATCCCGTCCGTCATTTTGGCCGTCCAGTATATATTTGCGGCGGCATAGCGGACTTCGCGGCGCGTCAGATCCAATCCGGATTCCGAAGCCTTTACCGCAGATTTCACGGCGTCCACCGCGTTTCCTATTTTGCCAAAGGTGTAAATCGGCTGTGAAAGACTAAGGCCCGCCATAAATATATTGTCCGGAAATTCAATGCGCCCGATTTGCTGTCCCAATGCGCTGCTTATGATTCCGCCCAATGACGGCGGCAAATCAACGCCCATGGGTTTTGACGGGTTTTCGATATTCACAAGATTCATATAGCTGGCGGTTCCCTCTAATTTAAACCACCTGTTTGCATTCACGGCATCCAGCTGAGCATCGGCTTTTTTCAAATTGGCATCAGCTTTTTTTATGTCCCAAGATTCCGACATTATCTTATCCACGGCCATTTCCAGCGACAAGTCCAACGCAAAAGAATTCTGTATAAAGAAACCAAGGCACAATATGCCTGTTAAAACTGCGCGCATTGTTAATTCTCCATATTCTTTAAAATTTTATTTATATTTCTCAGCGACTGCGTAAGCTTTGCCTCGTCTTCTCGACTGACATCGCCGAATAAAGCCTCTATATATTCGCGAAAGCTTTCCATTGCCTTGCCGGCAAATTCCGCGCCTTTGGGCGTTATCGAATACCAAGTATTGCGGCGGTCTTCTTTATCTGTGTCGCGGGAAACCAATCCGTCTTTTTCCAGCTTGCGAAACATTGCGCATAAACTGGCCGCCGACACAGCTTCGCGACAAGCGATATCTTTTAATTTGGCCCGGCCGCAGATATGCAGGCGAACCAGAACCGCCAATTGCTGGCGCGGATATGCATGAGCGCTGGCAAGATTAAATTTTATTTTGTCCGCCAGCCTGCTCAGGATTAAAATATTTTCTTCCATCAGGCGAACGAATTCCTTGCGGGGCATTATTAATTCCTTTTTAAATTCCAAATATAATAATCATTAAAAAATTTAACGAATTCTAAGCCCTAAAAAATACCAATGCAAGGAAAAAATTCATGATTTTGCCAGAATGATTAATTTTGAATACATGCCATAAAGGCATCATGCGCAATCAGCTCGTCCGCATGCGGGGCAAATTCGCGGCGCGGAAAGCTTTGCCCGATTTTCGGATGATTCTGCATTGCCAAGTGCTGTTCTTCAATTATATCCTTGATATCGCGCGCGGGGGCGATGTTTTCTAATTCCAAATACACTTTCGCCAGAATATTCGCGTCAATCAAGGCGCCGTGCGCGTCGCTGCGCGTCGCCAATGAAACGCCGAACCAATTCGCCAAGGCGTCCAAGGTGTATGATTTCGGCCCGAATACCCTGTTGCGCGCGATTACTATGGAATCCAGCTGACGTTCGCGCGGAATCTGCGGCAGCCCCAGCTGCAATAATTCATAGTTCATAAAGGGAAAGTCAAAATCTATGCCGTTATGCGCGACAATCTGCGCATCGCCTATAAAATCCAGAAATTTCCCGGCAACTGCGGCAATTTTCGGCTTATCCTCCAAAAACTCGTTCGACAGTTTGTGAACCATGTAAGAATCGGGCGGTATTATTTTGCCATCAGGGTTGATGTATTCATGAAAAGAATTTTCCGTTATTTTGCCGTCTATCAGCTCTACCGCGCCGATTTCTATAACTCTGTCGCCGCGCGCATAATCAAAACCGGTGGTTTCAATGTCAAAGCAAATTATTCGTTTCATTTCCAAACCTTTTTATGTATTATAACGGCATGTCTAATCCAACGCTAGGAAATCTTAATTTAAAGCAATGCGAAGCTGTCGATGCGATAATAAGCGGCGGGCCGGTTCTTATTCTTGCCGGCGCCGGAACCGGAAAAACGACAACTTTGATCGCATGCGCCGCATCAGTGCTGGAATCAAAAGGAATCGAAGACTGGCAGATAGTGGTTTTGACATTCACCAACAAAGCGGCAAAGGAAATAAAAGACCGGATTTTTCGCACAAACGCCAGGAATTTATCATGGGCCGGCACTTTTCATTCCGTGTGCCTGCGAATTCTGCGAAGACATTATGCGGATGCCGGATTATGCAGGGATTTTCTAATATTTGGAGAAAATGAGCAGAAAAACATTCTTAAAACTGTAATTCTTGCACTGGGAATGGACATCAAAGAACAAAAACCGTCGGATTGGGTTGAAAAAATTTCCAGATACAAAGATATGGCGACCGCAGATGAAATGCCGCCCGTGTTCAACAAAATTTACGCCGCGTACAATAGCGAGCTGGAACGACTGGGCGGAATCGACTTTGCCGACATTATCAACCGGACTGTCTATTTGTTTTCGGCGCGGCCGGACATACTCGAAAAATACCAGCGGCAGTTCAAATATGTTTTAGTTGACGAGTATCAGGACACAAATGCAGTTCAGAACCGCTTGTTAAAAATGCTCGCGGCCGGGCATGGAAACATATGCTGCGTCGGCGACGACGATCAGTCCATCTACTCTTGGCGCGGCGCGGAAATCAAAAACATACTGAACTTTCCCAACGAATATCCGAATGCGAAAGTCATTCGCCTTGAAGAAAATTATCGCTCGACAGGAAATATATTAGGCGCGGCGAATTCCTTGATAAAAAACAATGCCCAGCGCCTGGGCAAGGATTTGCATTCGAATCTTGGCGACGGGGATAAAGTAAAATTGCTGGAACTTTGCGAATACGGCGATGTCGCGCGATTAGAAGCAAAGAAAATCGCCGACGAAATAGAATCAAGCGGAAAGCCGCTTTCCGATTTTGCAATTCTAATCCGCAGCGGCTCCCTATCGCGCCCATTAGAGGAAGAATTGGCTAAACGGCAGATTTCGCACCGCTTGATCGGCGCGATGAAATTTTATGACAGAGCTGAAATCCGCGATGTCATCGCTTACGCGCGCCTTTTGTGTTTTCCTTTCGACGACTTGTCTTTCAAGCGAATCATCGGCAGCCCAAAACGCGGAATCGGCGACGCCACGATAAATTTGCTGGAAGAATATGCAAGAAAAAACAAGCTATCTTTGCTTGACGCGCTGAAAAACTTCTCTTTAAAGCCCAAACAGTCGGAAGCCGCGAAAGAATTCTTGGATTTATTCAATTTTGATTGGCGGAATATGCCCACAAAAGATGCCGTTCTGCAACTGCTGGATAAATCCGGTTATCTTAAAATGTGGAAAGAATCGAAAGACTTGGACAAGGACGACAGACTGCGAAACATTTATGACTTGGCGGATAATGTCATCGCTAATTTTGACAGCCTGCCCGAATTTTTGGAACAGGCCGCTTTGATGACATCAGACGATGAGCGCGATGTCAGCGAAAACTCTGTTTCCATCATGACGATTCATGCGGCCAAGGGGTTGGAATTCGACACGGTGTTTCTGCCCGCATGGCAGGACGGAATTTTTCCGCACAGGCAATCCATAGATGAAGGCAATATAGAAGAGGAAAGGCGCCTTGCGTATGTGGCTATAACCCGCGCAAAACGGCATTGCTTTATTTTCTATGGCGCGCGCGCGCAATTCGGAGAGCTTTATTATAAGCCCAGCAGATTCATAGATGAAATCGACCGGCGGTTTGTTTCAAAATGCGGCGCCATGGCGTCTGTCGTCCGCGGATTTGAAAAGAAAAAGGAATCCGCCCGCCTGCGTAATTCGCATTCCATTGTCGGCAAATTGGCTTCGCATTCGGAAATGGGCAAAGGCGTTGTCATAGAAGACGGCGGCGACATATTGACCATCGCTTTTCGGGACAGGGGCATAAAGAAAGTCGACCGCCGATTCGTTGCAATGGAATCAGATTAGGTTGTCCGCCGTTCCGGCGGCTTATTTTTTTCTGATGATTTTCCACCAATTTTTTGCGGTGCCGGTCGTTTTGCCCCAGATTTTCTTAATGTCGCCGCCAACCTGTTTACCAAAGCTTTCATCTATGCTGCCGCCGAGCTTTTTTGCAATCTCGCCGGCCTTGGTTGCAAGATAGGCGACCAGGCAGCCCACAATCAGGGTTATCATAAAGCCGTCGTTTTTCAATGTCGGCACTTGCGCCGCCAAGTTTGAATCCACAACGCCCGACAGTATCGCCGCGCACAGCGCGATGACTATTGACAGCGACACGAAATAAATCGCCGACTGAATAAATTTCTGAATTTGCGCCGAAAGAGACTGCGTCTTGAATAATTCAAAAAACTGATTGAATATTTTTCCCGCGTATCCGTCATAGCTTGTCTTGCCACCGCCGCCGCCGAATGCATCAATCGGCGCGCCGAACATTCCGTCCGACTGATTATCCTGGCCGCCAAAAACTTGCGCGATCGCGGTAAAGGGCAGCATAATGATAACCAAAAACAAGTCCGCAATCACACCCAGCGCCGTCAATGCGAACTTCCACATATTGTAAATGAATATCACCACAAAGACCGCGCCGGCCACGAATGTCAGCGCGCTGGTGCCGATGCCGGCCAGCATCCATTTCCAACCGGCGGCGACCGCAGTGGAAAAGAATCCCGACAGGCGCGTCGTAAGGCACAACAAATCTGCGGTTTGCGCGGAATTTACAAACGCGTCATTGGTATGCGCGACCGCGGTGTATTTGTGTATGGCCGCGCAGGTGTCCGGCAGAATCGCGCCGCTGGCGGCGGACACAGAATTCAATATCAAATCGGACAGTTCTGTTCCGATTGACAGAATCGGCCCCATAATCCACATAAATAATTGCGCGGGCCCCTGCTCTATTACAAGAATCCATACTGTTGCAAGCACCAGCTTTTTGACGATAGCCTCCAATTGTTCTCTGACTTTTTTCTTGCCGCGAATCATTTGGTATGATTCCATCATTATCCAGAACGCCAGCATGACGATTATGAATACGCTGATAAATCTGACCAGCGATTTTTCCAAGACTTGACCGACATAGGACAACGCGCCGATAAACGCGCGGCCGACGCGCGCCTCTATCGGAACATAGTCTTTCACCAAAACATTTTGCTGAAATTCTGATTGAAATGATTTTATGTCTTCGGTCAGCCCGTTCACAAACAAAGTCTGATTCTGTTCGGTCATCCATGTTCCAAAGTTGCCGATGTCGGCGTTTGTCGCGGCGAACGAGCCGCAGCAAAAACCGGCAAAAAGCGCGCAGCAGGCGGCTGTCATAGCCGCTTTTCTTATTTTTAATAAAAATTTATTAATTGCATTCATGCTCGCCCGCTACTTTTCTCCCATTCCTTTCGTAGCCATTTCGCCAATTTTCTTTGGTATGTTCCATACTGTCTGTCCAAGTCCTTTGAGCCATCCGCCAAAGTCAAAGGATTCTTCTTCGTCTTTGCCCAGCATTTCGTCAATCTTTGGCGACACCGCATAGTAATACACCAGGAATATGCCCAGCATCAGCATCAAGAATTCCCATCCGTTCTTCATAAAGTCAAATGCGCCGGGATATTTGCGCTCCACTTCCGCGCGGCTGGCGGTAAAGCAGTTTTGGAATATTGTCTTATCCATCTCGCCGGCGGCGGATGCGACTTTTTCGCATTTGGAAAATACCGCCATTACGGACAAGGTTTTCGCATCCTGAGTATTGGCGGTTTCGTACATCAATGGAGGCAGGATTGAATTGTATCCGTCCTGCGGCCCGGGGAAATATTCGTCGGCGGCAAATGACACGGTCGCGTAGATTATCAGTATTTTCAATGTTATCGCGACAATGCGGACTGCGGACTTTACCAGCATGTTGATAGAATTCGTCACAATGCCCGACACCAGCGGCCAGACTGTTTCAAAAGCCCCCGCAGCAATAATCAGCGGCAGAAATATTATCAGGAACACAAGCTTGAAAATAACAGACAATACTTGGAAAAACAGATTGAACCCGATAATCAGAAACATTATGACCAGCGCAAGGCCTGAAATCCAAGTAAAGGTGCCGCCGCCCATGTCCATCCATGAATAATTCATCAATGCAAAGCCGCCGGCCGCGCCGGCCAGCATGACCGCGTTCAGATTTCCCATAACGCACATGAATGGCTTTAACACCGGATTCAAAATATCATTGTTTTTTTCGGAAGTCCCGCATTGGGCGGAATTGGCGATTCCCGTCGCGGCCATGGATAATTCGGCCCCGACAAACATGACAGGCGCGATTGTGATATTAGTCACCGCCCGCAGAGCGCTGGTGCCGCCGAACCCAAGCGCGCCCAGCAGCGCGCCGGCCAGCATTATGCGCGCGGCCTGCTTCCATACTTTGTCAAACCAGGACCCGAATTCCAGCTTCCTTTCGCCCGCGTCCAGATTTGCATTTTTCTTGGACACTTCGTAAAAATGCTGCGCGGCGCTTATGAACAAAAAAACTCCGAATCCGATTGCCATCAAAAGCCAGATATTTTTAACCATTGCGACCCAAAAGCTTTCCGCAGCGGTTCCGATGACGGCAAACAGCTTTTCAATATAGACGCACAGAAAGCATCCGTTCGCAGTGGCTATATCGCCGCCTTGGACGCCGATGGCGGATAAAAACTTGTCCAGGCTTGTATATGTTATGCTGTCGCCGCTAATTGACGAAGACAAATACCAAATGCCGATACCCAGGGCTATTCCGCCCATAATCCATTTTATGGCAATCATAATCAGTTTGGCTTTTAACATAGGCATCAAGCTAGCTGGTATTCAGCGGCAAACATCAAGCATCAAATGCCTGCCGCTTTATGTTCGCTAAGTTTTTTTCTCCTCCCCTTTTTTATCACCTTCTTTTTTCTCCCCTTCTTTTTTTTCTTCTTCTTTTTTCTCTCCGCCGGATATTATTGTTTTTCCGGCGTTTTTGACGGTTGTTAGCACAATCCCAGTCAGTTTCAGCGCATTTTCGCCCATCTCTTCGCTCAATTTGTTATTTTCCTGAACATCAAAGGCTGACATTACCATTTTTGTAACCTCGCCGATTTGGGAAGCCAGAAACTCCGCTACATATATCAAGACAAAGCAGCTGCCGATTGTCAAGGCTTCAAGCTTATCGTCGCTTAACGCCACATCGAAAATCTCACCGCTGGTTATCTTGTTCATAAGTTCAGCCGTATCAGCGTCAGGGTCTGAGAAGAACTTTGCAATGATACCAATTATGACGGTATATGTCAAAACCGCCGATGCCAGCGATACGATCGCGTTGACGACACTCTTGAACTGACCCGCGCCCAAGTCGCCGCCCAGCTTTTTCACCCAGTCGGGCGCTTCGGAATTCTTGAATGCGAACATTGCCAATGACAATGGGAAAAAGAACGCGAAGAAAGTCATCGCCACTATCACGTCCACAAAATAAAAGCAGAACTTGATGAATATCTTGAAAAATCCGTAAAGCAGGTAAAGCCCGACAAAGAACATCAATATGTGCTTTATCAGCGCGCCGATTCCCAGCAGCGCGCTTAATGAGAAAGCTTCGTCCATAATCGCGATCCCCAGCTCCATGTATGATTGGAACTGCGTGATGGTAGTCTTCATCAGCAGTATGATTTTATCCCGCAGCGCTGGTCTGTAAAATCCGTCGTCGCTCATTGCCTCCGGCTGATACGGGATTTTTTCCTCGACCGTATCGCTGTCTATTTTTATCATGCTTTGCGTATAGGTCAATGTTATGTCCGCGACGGGCTCGAATGTAATGGTCGTTATAAATCTGGGCAACGCCACCCCCATCCCCAGCAGCGCGAACACAAATAAGGAATTTATCAGCACCGGCTTTATATATTTCTGATACATCGGGTCTTTGGCGCCGGTGCTGATATTTTTCCAAACCGCATACAGAATATAGAACGCCAGAATCAGGCAGAATATCAGAATGCAGAACAGCGAAAATTGGCGGTACAAAGCCGCCGCCGCCGCGGATATCACTTGGAACAGTCGGTCAAATACCGGACAGCCCCAGCACTTCATCGAAGAATCAATCAAAGAATTCATCCATCCGTTCATTTTTTCTTAAACCATCCCGTAGCGGTTTTGATTTTTTTGCCAAAATCTTTGGCGCCCTTCCAAGTTGTTTTAATATCGCCAGTCGCTTTCTTGTGCAGGGCGTCCATATTTTCGCCCGTGTATTTTTTCAGCTGTTCGCGCGTTAGATCGAATATTCTGGTCATCAGATAAAATGTCAGGATTGTCGAAAGCCACAGGATTGAATGCTGGCCGAATCCCATGGCGCTGTTTGCGACCTGCGGAACATTGCTGGCGGCAGAGCCGCCCGCCGCCACGACAAAGACCGAGCTGTTCCATTGAAACAGCGCCTTGATGATGGCGATGTTTATCGCCAGTATGAACGCGCATGCGATCATCGTTATCACCAGTTTTTGCAGCGCCTTGATTATTCCGTCAAAAGCGGGCCATAAATCCAGCCACTTGTCGGGATTTTTCGGCTTGGCGACCCACATCAGGACTTGAAAAGGATATAATACCAGCGCCATTCCGAAATTGAATATCCCCTGGATAATCAATAATGCCATGAAAAAGTTGCTGGATACGAAAGACACGACCAGCAGTATACCGGTCAACAGATTCAGAAAATCTTCGCCGCCGCGCGGAATTAAAGTCATCAAACCAAGCAGGCCTTTGTTTACGAACTCAAAGCCGCGCTTGATAATCTGATTGTTCGCATGCGACAAGGTTGCCACCGGCTGCACTAGAAAATTACAACCTTCGGCAGAAATCCAGCCTTTTTCGATAATCCCCGTCGGACATTCAGGATTTTTCGGCCTGCCCGAAGGCATGTTGATGCTTTTGATTATGCTTTCGGTATACAACGCGCCGACTTGCAGGAACGGGTCGACAATCCATTTTGTTACATAAACGGGCTTTACCTGTAAAAGAATCGTCGCGGCGATTATTGCGCGAATGGCCGGTTTCAGCATATTCTGGGCGATGTCCATTCCTTTGGCTTTGCCCTCCCACATTTCGCCGCCGCCCGAAAATCCGAAAAAATTCAGCCAGTTTTGCGGAAAATACATCTTGACCAAGTACAAGCCCATCGACACGCCCAAAAATCCCCAAATAAGTATGTAAATGATTCCATCGCCTCCGCCCACAAAAAAATCATAAACGCCCGTCGCCACCCCCATCAAAGCGTCCAGCGCTATCGGAACGAACGGCGCCAGGTTAAGGCTATCCACAATTCCCCATTCGGCAAACGCCGGCGTGGCCAGCGCAAAAGAACAAAGAGCAAAAAGAAAAGAACAGAAAAACTTATTCATCGCTCTATTATTATATCATAAAAAGAGTCGTGATTTTATGATATAATAGCAAAAACAAACCTCGTTATGCCCGCGCAAGTCGGTCAGAAGGACAAAATGTGAACCGATTGAAAAAATTTTGGATAGTCTTTCTTTCCTTTCTGCCTTTTGCGGCCGGAGCGGTTGCCCCGCTGGTTGTCGGCGGAATCGCGGGCCTGGGCGTTATAGCCGGCTTTTCAATATACCGTTCCGTCGCGCCGGTCAATATGGCCGACGCGCTGTCGTTTTTTTCCAGCTGCTGGTCCTGCCAGATGTTTTCCGATATCATGGCCACTATGTCGGGCTTGCTGCCGCGCGTGTATAGCGCCATAGGACAGGCCACGATTCCAATATGCATAGGTCTGACCGCCGTATGGTTTGCATGGCGCCTGCTGTCCGGATATCTGGGCATAAACAAAATTGAAGAGCCATGGGCAATAGCGGGCGGATTCGGAACGCACATAATAAAACTGGGGTTTATCGTGGCATTGCTGGCTTTTCCCTTGCCGCGATTATTGACCAATGTCGTCATAGAGCCGGTCTTTAATGTCGGTCTGTCGCTTAACCGAGCGGTGGCTTCAGATAAAACTTTTGCAGAGTGCGTGGTTGCAACCGCAATCGACGAGACGGTTTCAATCGATAAGGCGGCCGCATCAGATGGAGCATTTTCGCCAAAATTGCGGTATAACCTGACTTGCGAGCTGGCCGGAATCCATCAGATGACGGGGCTTGGAATGACCGTTGGCTGGACAATGCTGAACATGGCTTTTAATTCCAAGTACATGCACAAGCTTATATGGAATATTCCGATATTTCCGAATGTTCCGATATTCTTTGCGGGGCTGCTGATATTGGTTTTGTTCTTCTTCGCATTGCTGCCGGTGCCGATCTACTTATTAGAGGTATTCATAACCCTGTCCATGGATTTGATAATGCTGCCGCTGATGTTGCTGGGCTGGCTTTTCAAAGACTGGAAAATTGCGGATTGGGGCGGAAAAACCGTCAAGGGAATCATCGATGATGTCGTGAAGAATACGGTCGGAATCGCGCTGATCGGGGTTTTCATATCCTTTTCCGTGATATTTCTTAATTCCGTGTTCGAAAAATGGCCGGGCGCATCATATTTGAAAGCGGCGCTGGAAAGCAACAAATCGGAAATCTTGATGGACGGATTGCTTATGAACAACGACAGTTTGATAACCATCGTCTTGATGGGACTGTTCATCGCGATGTTTATGAGCATGATACCCGCGCTGGTAAAGACTTTGTTCGCGATAGAAATTCCGCAAAGCTTTTACGAAAATACAAAAAAGAACCTGAATATCGTATGGGGGAATATGAAAAAATGGTACGAATCTATAAAAAAATAAAAAATCAAGAGTTTTATTTAACGAAGGTGTCTTTTATGAGCCTGCCGAATCTGATATAATTCATATCAATGAAAGCAAATCCTATTCTTTACTGGCCGCGAAAAGAAGGCGACAACTCTGAATATCAACTGGCGCGCAAGGTCATAAGCGCCAAATCAGGCGTTATGCCCCAAGTCGTCGCGGAAGATGTCGACATTGCCGAATTGATTTTAAAAAATCCAGACAATGTCCTGTATTATCCGGTTTTTTGCGAATCCTCCGGCTGGTGGGGCGAACTGTTGAACGGCGATGCGGTCGTCACCAATAAACTGATAATTTCCCCTGAATGTCAGCTGATGGTCATTGAAAACAAAAATAAAGCGAATCAAAAGGGACAGAATCACCTGCTGGCGGCGGAAATATACCCGGCCAGCGGATTTTTCAAGAAAATGAATTCGGGCGTCGCCATCGTGTCTGATATGCTGGCGACAGACGCTGGAACAATATTGGCGCTGTTTTCCGGAAAAAATCAAAATCAGTTTGTAAATATCCTGGAATCCACAGGCAATTTTTATTTGGGCTGTATAGGAAGGTATTGATAGTAAGTAAATAGTCGGGGGACAGGGGACGGTTTATAATAAGCTTTCTCTTGCTTTTCCAAAAAATCCAAGTATAATCACACCCCGAACAAGGCAAAAAGGCATAGCTATGAAAAAAGGAATTCATCCCGCATATCATGAAATAAATGTCACCATGACAGACGGAAAAACTGTAAAAATGTATTCTTCGGTAAAAAAAGATTTGGTTTTGTCCACGGACAATTTGAATCATTCCGCATGGACCGGCCAGCGCGCCGCCGTCGACAGGGGCCAGCGCGCCGCCGACTTTAAAAAGAAATTCGACGGATTTAAGTTTTAATGCATGACGGCGGATGTAAAACCACATCCGCCGTCTGCCGCTTGCTATGGAAAAACTGATAAAAGGCTCTTTGGAATTAAACAAGATGTTCGCCGCATTGCAGCGGACGGCCGTCTTTCTGCGCCGCGATTTCGGAGAACTGGAAAACTTGCAGCAATCTTTGCGCGGCGCGCGGGACTTTGTTAAAAAAGCATCCGCGCACATAGAGGAAAGCATTTTATCCGACCTGCTGCTGGTCCGCCCGTCGGCCGGCCTTTTGACGCAGCATATCACGAAAGCCGGCGACGGCCGTGATGAATTTGTTTTGGCTTTGTCCGGCGCCGCCAATTTTGTGCGGTCAAATCCGCGTTTCGCCATATCGCTTGCGCTAAGGTCTGTGGGCGAGACAAAGATTGCTCTGATTTACACTCCCGTTGGCGAAAAATTATATTATGCCGAAAAGGACAGCGGCGCGTATTTGTTTTCCGCGTATCATTCCGCGAAAATAAAAGTATCGAACATATCTGACGCAAAAGATCTGACAGTCGGGTTTGGCGACGCCGCGCTTATCGTCGATCACCCATCGCTTGCGCGCGTCGCGCGTTTGAGCGGCTGTCCCGCATTGGATCTGGCATGGGTTGCGGCCGGCAAATTCGACGCTTATGTTTCCGACCCGCTGGATTATGCCGAAATCGCCGCCGGCGAGCTGCTGATTAAAGAAGCGGGCGGCACAATTTCAATGGAATCCATGCTGGTCGCCACAAACGGCAAAGTTTTAATTGAAAAATGAAGAAAGAATAAAAAAGGCATGCAAAGCGCCTGTTTTTCATTATGATGTTTTTTCTTCATTCTTTACAAATCGGTTTTGCGAATGAAGCTTAAAAAGACTTTTCATATTGTAATCGGCGCGATATTTTGGTGCATGGTCGCCGGCATGGCGGCTCTGGCCGCATTGATTCTTGTTTACGGAAACAAACTGCCGGATTATAAAAGCTTGGCGGAATACGCCCCGCCGGTGGCGACCCGGCTTTATGCGTCCGACGGCAGCCTGCTGATAGAATACGCCCAGGAACGTCGCGTGTTCATAGATTTTGCGGATATTCCGGAACAATTGGCAAATGCCTTCATTGCGGCCGAAGACCAGAATTTCTGGACTCACCCCGGCATCGACATGCAGGGAATATTGCGCGCTTCCATGAATAATTTCATGCGTCTTCTGGGATTTAACAAACGGTTTACGGGCGCTTCCACGATAACCCAGCAGGTCGCGAAGAATTTCTTTCTGACATCTGACAGAACACTATCGCGCAAAATCAAGGAAGCTATTTTAGCCTTGAAGCTGGAAAGAAGTTTTTCCAAAAAGCATATAATGACATTATATCTGAATCAAATATTCTTGGGGGCGCGCGCCTATGGCGTGGGATCGGCCGCCCTGATGTATTTCAACAAGCCCGTTTCGGAATTGACTTTATCAGAATCCGCTTTTCTGGCGTCGCTGCCCAAGGCGCCGAATAATCGCGACGCGGCGATGGAACGCAGAAATTATGTCTTGAAAAGAATGGTTGCAGAGAAATACATAAGCCGCGCGGAAGCTGACGCGGCCATGGCGGAGCCTTTGGATATCAACAGCGGATTCACCGCGCAGATGGAAGACGACTTTCAATACTTCGCCGAAGATGTGCGGCGCCAGCTGCTGGACAGCATGGGCAGGGAAGTTCTTTATAACGGCGGCCTGTATATCAAGACGACGATATCGCCAAGCTTTCAGCGCGCCGCCAGCGCGGCCTTGAACAAGGCATTGGATGCATACAGCGCGTCAAGAAATGAAAAATTGCAAGGCGCGATTATCGCGATGAATCCTCACACGGGGCGCATTCTGGCCATGGCGGGCGGCCGCTCTTTTTACGAAAGCTCTTTCAATCGCGCGACTCAGGCTATGCGCCAAATCGGCAGCACGATAAAGCCGTTCGTTTATCTGGCCGCGCTGGAGCGCGGCATGTCCCCCGAAGCTCTGCTGCTGGACGCGCCGATCGTGGGCTGGAAGGAAGACGATACGTTATGGAAGCCGGAAAATTATGACAAAAAGTTTTTAGGCAGCATTCCATTGCGCCTGTCTTTGGAAACATCGCGCAATGTTCCCACAGTCCGGCTTGTGGATCAAATCGGCGTTCGAAATGCCGTCGAAGCCGCCCAGCGCTTTGGCGTTTATCCCGAAGATTTGCGGAATATGAACTTGTCGCTGGCGCTTGGGTCTGGCGAAACGACATTGGAAAAATTGGTTTTGGGGTATTCGGCTTTCATCAACGGCGGACATTTGATAAAATCAAAAATAGTCGATTATATCGAAGACAGATACGGCCGCGTCGTTTCATCAAAGAATATTCCAGACCCGACGGAATGGAGCCATGATTTGACTCCGCCTGTCATAGAATTGAATTCAGAGCCTTTGTCGGATCCGCAAAGCTTGTATCAAATTGTGTCGATTTTGCAGGGCACTGTGGAAAGGGGCACGGGAAAGCAGGCGCGGGTGCCGGGGCATACCATCGCCGGAAAGACGGGCACGACAAACGAAGTGAAAGATGTTTGGTTTGTCGGGTTTTCTAAAAATCTGATAGCCGGCGTTTACCTCGGATATGACAATCCAAAGCCGCTGGGCGCCGGCGCGGGAAGCCATATTGCGGCGACAGTGTTCTCGGACTTTATGAAAGTCGCTTTGGCGGATGAGAAAAACCAGCCTTTTGCGGTTCCGGACGGAATGTCGTTTGTACGCGTCAACCGCCGCAGCGGGATTGCAGCGTCCCATGATTCCGACGGGACGATAATAACCGAAGTCTTCAAGGCGGGACAGGAACCAAATCCTGCGCCGAATGCGCGGGAATCTTCTGGAAATCCGGTAATCGGCGAAGTCTTTTGATTTTTAACTCTTGGTATGGTATAATCATATCGAATTAAAAATTAAAGGAGAAAAAAATGAAGAAATTAATATTTTGCCTGATTGCCGCGACAACTCTGGCTGCCTGTAAAAGCCCTGACAAGCCCATGAAGTGCGGCGAATACGAGGTTTTTGTTTCCGTGTCTGAAAATGGAGATTATTTAAAGGCGGTCATCAACGGCGACAATGTCGTGTTGGAAAACAAAGTATCCGCATCCGGCGCGCGCTATGTCGGCGTTTTGAACGATACGGAGGTTACTCTTTGGAGCAAGGGCCAGGATTGGATGCTGATTATTAATGGCGACCAACCGATTGATTGCGTAAGATAACAGAAACACAAGGTTTTTTATGATAACCGATTTTATATCAGTTCAAGGATTAGATGTTTTAAGCAGCGGCTGGATGCAGTTTGCAGCCGCATTTGGATTGTCTTTTCTGATAATGGCATGTTTTGGCGGCGCGTTTGTCAAGGCAATGCGCCGCTGGCAGAAAAAAGGCCAGCCGATTAGCGAAAATGTTCCAAAAAATCACCTGGAAAAAATAGGAACGCCCACCATGGGCGGAATCCTGATTCTGGCCGCTGTTTTCATTTCCAGCATGCTGTTTATGAATCTGTCTAATCCGACCGGTTGGATTGCGCTGCTGTCTTTGGCCATATTCGGCGCAATCGGCTTTGCGGACGATTATAAAAAGGTGCGCGGCCAATCCAAAAAGGCCTCAAACGGCTTGTCGGCGCGACTGCGGCTGGTATTGGCGGGCCTGGGCGTCATATTGCTGGCATATTTGATAAACAAGACGATGCCGTCTTATATTCCGGACTTGTCCGTCGCCCTGCCATTTGGAATAATCCTGCCGCTGGGAATTTTTTATTATGTGTTCGCTTATTTTGTCATAACCGGCAGCGCGAACGCCGCGAACATTTCAGACGGATTGGACGGAATGCTGTCCAAGCTTTACATGCCTGTTTTAATCGTGCTGGTTGTTGCGCTATACGGCGCGACGCGAACCGGATTTATGGATACGATGCTTTTCTTGCCGGCGGCCGACGGCCTGTATCCGGTTCTGGGGGCTGTTTTTGGCGCGGTTTTGGGATTTTTATGGTTTAATTCGAAACCGGCGTCGATATTCATGGGCGATGTCGGATCTCTGGCTTTGGGCGGATTCATGGGAACGGTCGCAATGCTTTTAAAGTCGGAAATAATCATGGGCGTGGCCGCGGGAATGATGGTTTTGATATTGCTGTCTTCTTTTGTTCAAACAACAGTTTTTAAAATCGCAAGAAAAATATGCGGAACCGGCCGGCGAGTATTTAAAATGGCGCCGCTGCACCATCATTTTGAGCTCTGCGGTTGGCCGGAGACAAAGATAGTTGAACGGTTTTTCATAATATCGGTATTGTTTTCAGGCCTGGCGCTGGCTCTGTTGAAGTTTGCATAAAATATTTGTGTCGGCCTCAGAAGTTATTTCGCATGATGTCGGCGCGTCTTCTTCCTTTATTATCCAGCTTAACAGATTCAGATATCACCTGCCTACCGCCGAGCACAGCGAGCCTAGCAACTCTTGTGGGATTTGTGGTTAGGGGTTGGCAGTTATTAATTGTTAGTTAAAAAATGTAAATTAATCTTTCTTATGATTAACCAAAAATCTCCCCGCTTTTCCGGCAAGCAAGCTTGCTCGGAAAACCTCCCCTCTTTATCAAGAGGGGCTTATCGCGGGTTCAATCTTTGTGCCCCTCTTTATCAAGAGGGGCAACCAAGCTCAAAACCTGGCGCAAGAATTCGGTCTTGGATTAGTCCCCCTTGGTAAAGGGGGACAGAAATTGTTAACGGCTTTGCCGTTTACAATTTCTTGGGGGATTTCTGGTTAGGGGTTGGCATTAATAATTATATTTTGGATTTATGGGTAAAGATTGGCACTAATAGAATTTATGGTTTAAGTTTTTAGATGTTAATTAACCAAAAATCTCCCCGAAAAGCTGGGGCGGCAAAGCCGCCAAGCTTTTCTCCCCTCTTTATCAAGAGGGGCAACCAAGTTCAAAACCTGGCGCAAGAATTTGGTCTTGGATTGTCCCCTTTGGTAAAGGGGGACAGAAATTGTAATCGGCTTTGCCGTTTACAATTTCTTGGGGGATTTGTGGTTGAAGATTGGCACTAATAATTATATTTTGGATTTTTGGTTGCCGGTCAGGACCCAAGTGCAGAAAACAAAGCGGTCCGGAAGGCAGTGAAACCCTGAGCGTAATAAGCGCAGTAGCCAGCGCAACCACTCTTGCAGTCGGCCGCTGCGCTGCCATGGCGGTTGGTGTGCACGAAACGTGACGACGACGCAACGGCTGTGCCATTGATACTATGTATCTTGCAATAGCAATATCTGCCCGCCGCAGATGTCGCGGGCGAACAATTGGAACAGGCCTGGACGGCGGGTGAAGAATACGAGCCACTCCCCAATGTCGAAGAACAATAGCCACCCACCACGAATGATGACACCGTTTCGCCGCCCGCACTGCCGCCACTGCAGCCGCTGACTGTATTTTCATTCACATTTTTTGTTTCAGTATAGGCCGTGCAGCCGGTCGGGCTAGTTCCGCTGCTGATGATAGTTGAAATGCAGCTGGCGCTGGCCGTGCCTTGATTCTGCGCCTTATAGCCGCTGTTGCAGGTCACGGTTTTGGCAACGCCGCTGGTGCTGCATGCGCTCCATGTCGCGCAAGTAAGGCCCGCCGTATTGTCAGCCGCGTTCGTGCAGGCCGCAGACCGTGTCTGAGTCCCCCCGTTCGTCGCGTACACGCACGTGCCGTTGCTGACCGTGCAGCCCGTCGGGGTGCATGATTGGCTGGTGCTGCAGCCGGTCGCGCAGTAGGTGCAGACATTCACGTTCTTGTAGTATTGCGCCGCGCAGCTGGTCAATACGCATGCGCTGGACGGAGTCTGTGTTTGATTTACATTGCCGGATACCGCATAAGACCCGCTGATGTCCGATGTAGCGCATGCCCGCGCGCAATCAGTTTCTGCCGTTGCGCCGGTGCCGGCGGTATAATATCCAGCAGCGCAGGCCGTCGCGTTGTTCGTGCCCTCGGGGCAATAGCTGCCCACAGGGCAGACATCGCAGCTCACA
>JAITJD010000010.1 GCA_031279085.1 Rickettsiales bacterium
CATCGCGGAATAAAGCACTTCTTCGATGGCGGCGGACAGGCGGTGAATTTCGTCGATAAACAGAACATCCATCGGTTCCAGCCCCGTCAGAATGGCGGCCAAATCGCCTTGCTTGGTCAGCATGGGCGCCGAGGTCGCGCGGAAATTCGCGCCCAGCTCGTTCGCGGCTATATGCGCCAGGGTGGTCTTGCCCAATCCGGGCGGGCCGTACAGCAGCACATGATCCATCGCCTCCCTGCGGCCGCGCGCGGCGTTTATGAAAACGGAAAGATTTTGTTTCAATGTTTCCTGGCCCACGAAGTCCGCAAGCTTTTTAGGGCGGATGGTGGCGGCCATTTCGTCGGGAACAGTCGGGTCTATGAAACGTTCGGTTTTTTGCATCTCACAACAGCTTGTTTTCTTCGTCTTCGCGGCCCACATAGGCTTTCAAGTCATTATACATCTGCCGCAGCTCGGCCGGCTGGCCATAGTTTCCGTCGGCGTTTTTTACTCTTATCGTCTCCAAACTTATCTGGGCCTGCTTTTTCAATATCTGGGTCAGGTGGCCGGCGAATAGTCTGGAATCTTCGGATTCCGCCGCCCCTTGCAGCAGCAGCCCGCGGTTCGGCCGCGGCGACAAAAATGTGAAATCGGAAACGGAAGGCTCTGGCGAAACTAACGCAAAGCCCGATACCTCTGGCCGGCGCATCATCATTTGCAAGACATACCATGCGCCCAGCTGATGTCCGGCAAGCCAGATTTTATCGCTGTCTTCGTTGCTGTTTTGTATCCAGTCTATGACGGTCGCGATGTCCAGCAGATTGTCAGCGGTCGTGCCGATCGCGCCCTCGGAATCGTTAACTCCGCGGTAGTCAAAGCGCACGACAGAGAATCCTATATCCACGAAAGCGCGGAACATCGCGTAAGACACGCGGTCGTTCATGTGATATTTCTGGCGGGGATTGCCGGATAAAATCACCGCCAGCGACGGCGATTGCTTCACAGACTTGTGATAAACCGCATGCAGTTTTCCAAATTCGCCAGAAATTATTATATCAACCATTTCAAAAGCCTTTTAAGATTTGTAATTTCAACCTCAGTTATAGAACATTCGGCTCGGTGTTTTCAATAAAAATATTTTTGCTTTGACACGGCGGGCGGATTTATTCTAAAATTTACTAACAGGAAAAGGTCGAAAAATGACAAGACTTATTTTTACAGCTATTTTTGCAATATTGCTCGCCGGCGGCGCGCATTCTGAAAACTTGCAGGACTTGTACTATGAAACGCCGGTGCAGTCTTATTACGCGTATCCCGACGACCCTAATTTTATTCCGGAAAATAATTTTATGGAGCGGACGGACAGCCTGAACTATGACCTTAACATAATTGACCGCCGCAATGAGGAAGCAGCCGCGTTCCCAGGCGTATTTTTCGCCGAAAGGCCGATGATAATCTGCCGCGATTTTGGCTGCACCCGCCTGAACGACCGCATAACCAGGACTTTTTTGTTCAACAGCCTGGCAAATGCATTTATGATGAATTCTCATTCGCGCGTTTATATTTGCGAGGCGGACCCGTTCAGCCGCAGCTGCCTGCAATCCGGCATTTCTTTTCCGGTGCGCGCGGGCATTGCCAACGCGATGGTAAAAATACCAAAGGCGACCGTGTCCCAGGTGAATGTGTCAACCGGTCTTTCCAAAGCCACTGTCGGAATAACTTATGAATTTCTGGTGAACGGAATAGACAGGCGGTGCGAGCCGACAGTAATGGACATAATCGTTCCGATAAATTCGCAGGCGGTGTTGGCAAACCGCGAATTTGCTTGCAGCATGACCAGCGACGGAATGACAAATGTATCCATAATGCTGAACATAGATTATATTGATTTGGATTACGGGATTATGGGCGGATATTATTCGCTGGGGCTGCAAGGCCCGACAACCGGCGGCGGCACGGGCTATGCTTTGATGAAAATGGAATATTCTAACGGCGGCATGAAATTCAAAGCCGCCACGGACAGCGAATACGGCGCCCGATCCGCCATAGGCAGCGGAATGCAGATGATTCAACCCGGCGAATACGCAGTGGAGCCGCTGCAAAAATAGAAAAATGCCGACACTCAGCCGGACATGCCGCTAGCACTAACCACTAGCACTGGCACTAATAATGAATAAAACTATTCTTATAATTGACGATGACGAATTGCTGCGCGGGGCGCTGAGCAAAGGCCTGCGCGCCGAAGGATTCAATGTCATCGGCGCCGAATCAGCCGCGCGGGGCGGGGAAATATTAAAGAGAATAAAACCTGACGTCATTGTTCTTGACCGGATGATGAGCGGGCTTGACGGCCTGTCGTTCTTAAAAGGGCTTCGCGCCGACGGCAACCGTACGCCCGTTATAATGCTGACATCTTTGTCGGGGCCGGAAAACGCCATCGACGGCCTGGCCGGCGGAGCCGACGACTATCTGTCAAAGCCTTTTCAGTTGAAAGAGCTGATATTGAGGCTGAACAACATGATCAGGAATTCCGCTCTGCACGGAAATAACAAGCTGCCGGCCGGCTTGATATGCGCGAACGAAGAATTTTTTGTCCGCCGACGGGAAGAAGACGAGCCGAAACTGCTGGGCCTGTCCGGCGAAGAAAAAAAGCTTTTGCAGCAGCTGGTGTCGCCGGTCGGAAATACGGCGCCTGCCGCGCCCATGGTCGCAAAACGCTTGCGAACCAAATTAAATGTTGTACTATCAGGAACAGATATTATAACCATTCGCGGAAAAGGATATAAAATCGTTAGCCGCGAGCCCTAAGCCGCAAACCGAATTTGGATTGCGATTCGCGAAAAAACGGAGTCTGTTATGAAACTAATGCCGCGCAGTTTTCTTTGGCGCACCATCTTGATGGTCATGGTGCCGCTGGTCATCGCCCAGGTAATTGTCGCAAATGCTTTCTTCGGCAATCACTGGGCGCGCGTTCACGCTTCTATGGCCAGAAGCCTGGCCGGAGAAATCGCGACAATGATGAATCTGATGGATGCGGGCGATGCCGACGCGGTCGCCACCATTGCGCGCGATACGGGAATCAATGTATCGGTCAACAAAAAGCTGAACCGCCCGAAAAAGAACAGCAACAAATCCAGAGAAGCCGGAATGCTGGCCCAGGAGTTGTCCGTCAAGCTGAAAAAAAACGCATCGATATACATAGATAAAAAGAAGCGGCTGGTATTCATAGATGTGCCGACCAAAGACGATCAAATCGCGACATTCGGGACATCTCTTTACCGCATTTATTCCACCAGCACCGAGGTCTTTATTCTATGGCTGATAGGCTCGATTTTAATTGTTTCGGTCTTGATTACTCCGTTCATAATAATTCACACGCGCAGCATACGCAGAATCGCGCGGGCGGCCGGCAACTTTGGTCGCGGGCTGGACGCGCCCGGATTCGTCCCCAGCGGTTCAAAGGAAATTCGCGAAGCCGCCGCGGCAATGATAACCATGAAGGAACGTTTGAACAGATACAACCGCACCAGAACCGACATGCTGAACGCGGTCAGCCATGATTTGAAAGCTCCGCTGGCCAGAATGCGGCTGATGATTGAAACCGGCGGCGCGACGCAGGAAAACCTGCTGCGCGACATCGACCGGATGACGGAAATGGTCAGCGGGTATCTTGCTTTCGCGCGCGGAGAAATGCCGGAAATCGAGCAGGCGACCGAACTGCCGGCAATGCTGGCGCGAATTGCGCGCGATGTTGCGGGCGGCAAGAAAATCATTATGAATTTTCCGGCGGCGCCCGCGCAGTTTTATGCCAGGCCGATGGCATTGGCGCGCGCGTTCGGCAATATAATCGAGAACGCGGCAAGGCACGCGAAGAACAAAATAAAAATCACGGAAACAGATGCTGCGGATCAAGTGGAAATCATTATAGAAGACGACGGCCCGGGAATACCGGACGACCGCAAGCGCGACGCCATGCGGCCTTTTGTGCGGCTGGACGAAGCGCGCGGCGACGACACGGGCGGCACGGGGCTGGGGCTGTCTATCGCTCAGACGGCGATAGAAAATCACGGCGGGCAGATATTTTTGGAAAACAGCGATATGGGCGGCTTGAAAGTCCGCGTTGTCCTGCCGATATGAGCCCGGCGAATGCGCCAAGCCAACTTTTGCGGGTTTACAAATAACGGTATCATAATACCGCATAGATTTTTCTTGACTTTTCTGCGGCAAATTGGCATTATGCGATTAAGTTTTAAACACAATCAAAGGCAAAAACATAATGGCAGCGACAAAATCACTTAAAAAAGGCGAATTGGAATCCAAGTGGATTCTGATTGACGCGACAAACTGCACCTTGGGGCGGCTGGCCGCGTTTGCGGCTAACATTCTGCGCGGCAAACATAAGCCGACCTGGACGCCGAACATGGACTGCGGCGATCATGTTATCATAATCAACGCAGGCAAAGTCGCCTTGTCCGGACAAAAAGCAGACAAGACGAAATTCTTTTGGCACACCGGCTGGACTGGAAGCATAAAAGAGAGAACTCTGGGTCAAATGCGCGAAGAAAAACCCGAACAGCTGGTTTTCAACGCGGTAAAGAGAATGATGGGGCGCCGCACTGCGGTCGCTTTGGCGAACAAGCGGCTGACCAAACTGCATGTCTACACCGGCGCAGAGCACAAGCATGAAGCGCAGAAACCAATGATAATTGATTTTGCCGGAATAAACCGCAAAAATAAAAGGGGCGAATAATGACAGAAGTAAAAAAAGCCGCGGCAACGGCTAAAAAAGTAAAAAAATCCGCTCCGTCAGCCGCCAAAGCCGCAGTTGTCAAGACAGAAAAGAAAACAGCGGCAAAAAAGACGGACACGGATAATTCCGTGAAATTATCCGATGCGGTTTATGCGACGGGGAAACGCAAGAATTCTATCGCGCGCGTTTATCTGATGCCGGGAAAGGGGGAAATTATCGTCAATGAAATTTCTATGGGCGAATACTTTAAGCGCCCTGTGTTGCAGATGATTCTGTCGCAGCCTTTCGGCATTACGAAACGCGAGACTTCTTATAATGTCCGCGCGTTTGTAAAGGGCGGCGGTCTGTCCGGACAAGCCGACGCGATAAAACACGGAATATCGAAAGCATTGGCATCGGCGGAAGCGGACTTGCGCGGCGCATTGAAAATCGCCGGATTCCTGACTCGCGACAGCCGAATTGTGGAACGCAAGCACTATGGCTATCACAAGGCGCGCCGCAGCACTCAGTTCAGCAAGCGCTAAACCCGGGCCCGATTGAGCAACTATCCCCTCTTGATAAAAAAGGGGATAGTTCTTTTTAACTAATATTATCAACCAAATAATCATTTTTTCTCAATTGACAACAATTTGAAAACAGTGCATAATATGGGCATAAAAGTTCTATAAACTATGCCTAATCTAAACCACCGTTTATTTTAGGCATTTTCTTGTTTTTAAAAATCCCTGATTTCTGCGACATTTTGAACCCCCCGATATGCCTAATCCAAAGGGTGGTTTGTTATGTACAATCTTGGGCATGATTATGGCTGTTGCGGTGTCGGTTAGCACGGCGAATGGCGCAACAGGTTATGCGTGTTATTCTTCGACGCCGATAAACCCGAAGGAGTGCAGCAGTCATACATTTACCTTCTACACAGGCGGCTGGGTTGTTTTTGGCTGCAACGGCAGCAATGTCAGATTACTTTACGGCGCCAGCGGCTGCTCTGCTACACTTGGAACTCATGCTATTGCAGGTAATCCAACATTTAGTGATAGCGGTGGAAGGTATTGCTGGTGCAAGATGTATGGGACAGATTTGGGAACCGTGTCGGGTTCGTGGGTCTTCACCATCGACGGCAGCACCGCGTCTAATTGCGCGTACGGTTGCGCTAGCGCCTGCGCGTACGACGCCACGTATGCTCCCAACTTTCGGGATGCGCTGTTTTCTAATTAAAAAAGGGGGACTAATCCAAGCTCGGGCATGCCCACCCCCACGAAGGTAATTATATTACTTATTATCAATATTAGCATTACCATGAGTTTCTAAGATTGCAATTTCTCGCTCTAATGCCGCGATAAAGGACTTTAAATTGCCGGAATTGTATTTTTCCGCGCTTTCTTTTGCAAATGTCAGAAATTTTTTATTGCCGTCGTATTTTGCCACGCATTCAAACACACTGACGATTTTTTCTTCGCTAACATTTGCAATTGCTATGGTATCGGCAATTTCACGAAACACAAAATCTCGATACTCGGGCTTATAATCATAAGGCGTCAGTTTGGAAATATTTTTCAAGAATTCCCTCCGACCCTTAGTCATGCTGCCCGCATGCAGGCTGCTATATCCGCAATCCTCTATTATTAAATCCCCATATAATTTGTCCAGATTCGCCTTGTCCATATTAGATGTCAGCAACTTTATTCTATTATAATCAAGGGTCTCATAATCCAGCTGCTTTTTTAGCAAAATGTCGATATTGGTTGCGCCGGCCTCTATCGCTAGGCTGACAGCATTGGCACTCTGTTCTTGCACAGCCTTTTCCAATTTCTTGTTTGGCGTATCCTTTGCCGCCGCAAAGACCGGCGCCGAAAACAATAATATAAAAAATAATTGCAAGATTTTCATTTTTGTTTTTTGATAATCTCCGCCGCGATAGCGTCCGCGTCAAAACCGAATTTTTTATAGACTTCCGCGCCGCCGCCGGATTCACCAAAGCTGTCGATTCCAACGACCGCGTCCGCAAACTCAAACCAGGCGGATGTTGCGCCGGCCTCTATCGCCACTATATGGCCTTGCAGGATTTCATTCTTGTATTCGGCCTGCTGGCTGCGGAATTTTTCAAGGGACGGCATGCTGGCGACTTGGGCGTTTTTTAATTTTTTGGCGACTTCCACCGCCAGCGGGACTTCGCTGCCGGTCGCGACTATGGTTGTTTCCGGCTTTCGATTTCCGGCCTCTGGTTTCCAAATCAGATACGCGCCGCGCGAGATGTCGGCTCCGGCGGGCGTTTCGATTTGCGCAAACTTTTGCCGCGATAAAACAATGCACGACGGCCGCGCTGTTTCCGCCAAAGCCGCTTCCCAACAAGCCGCTGTTTCCGCCGCATTGCACGGGCGGAATACATTCATGTTCGGAATCATGCGCAGGGATGCCAGCTGCTCTACCGGCTGGTGCGTCGGGCCGTCTTCGCCGAGCGCGATGCTGTCGTGAGAGAATACATAAATCACGGGCAGCTTTGACAAGGCGGACAGCCTGACAGCGGGACGCATATAATCGCTGAATGCCAGGAAAGTCCCGCCATAAGGCTTGAAACCGGAAAGACTCAGGCCGTTCATTATCGCGGCCATCGCATGCTCGCGCACGCCGTAATTCACAAAATTTCCGGAAAAGTCGTCGGGCGCAATGTCTCGGCTGGCCAGGACTTTCGTGTTCGTGCTTTCGGACAAGTCCGCGCTGCCGCCGACCAGCAAAGGCTCTCGCGGCGTCAGAAATTCCAAGCATCTGCCGGACAATTCGCGTGTGGACGCCATATCCGTCCGGTCAAAAACGGGCGCGTCATCGCGCTTTGCCAGCGGGACGGCCGACGGAATCGCGCTGGCGGGCCGCGGCATTTTTTTCCATAATTTTTCGCCTTTTTCCGATTCGAATTTCTCTATCAGCTCCGCCAGCTCCGCATCGCCCAGCGACATCCCATGCGCGCGCGCTGTTCCGGCCGCGCTGCTGCCCAGGCCTATCGTGGTTTTCATTCTTATGAACTTTGGCTTGGCGGTATCGGAGGTTTCGGCATTATTCAAAGCCGCTTCTATTTGCTGCAAATTATTTCCGTCAAAATAATCGTTGAAAGGATTCGAGTCCGAATTCCATCCTCTTATTTCCCAGCCGGCCGCAAACATTCGCGCCGTAATCAAAGATCCGGTCATCGCCTTGCCGTCAATCGAGACCCCGTTGTCGTCCCATACCAAAATCAGATTATTCAATTCGTGCAAGCCGGCAAAGGCTATCGCCTCCTGCGCGACGCCTTCCATCAAATCGCCGTCAGAGCAAAGGCAGTAGACTTTGAATTCCGGCCCGATTCCGCGCGCGGCGCGCATTTTTGCCGCCAATGCAATTCCGACGGCGTTTGCCAGCCCCTGCCCCAGCGGGCCCGTAGTCGCCTCCACGCCTGGAATGCCGTATTCCGGATGCCCGGGAAGTCCGCCCGATTTTCTGAAAGTTTCCAGCGGCGGCAAATCAAACCCGCGCAGTTTCAAGACCGAATACAGCAGCGCGCTGCCGTGTCCGGCGGAAAGCACGAACCTGTCGCGGCTTTTCCAGTCGCCCAGCCGCAGATGATTTGCATAAACCGCAGTAATGATGTCCGCCGCGCCCAGCGCGATTCCGACATGCCCGCTGCGCGCGCTGCGGATTGCGCGCAAAGCGCCGGCGCGCGCCGCATTTGACATTTCTTGCAAAAGTTTTGAATCGAATTTCATTTTATGATATTATAGCATAGTGTTAGTGCTAGTGCTAGTGGTTAGTGCTAGTTGTTAGTGCTGGCGTTAAACGCGGAGTTTGCCATGAAGTCAGTCAAAGATTTAAATGTTTATAAATATGGATTCCAATTAGCGCTAGATATTTATAAAATAACCGAGAAATTCCCAAAAACCGAGCAATTTGGATTGACCCAGCAAATGCGTAGAGCCGCAATATCCATCAATTCTAATCTATCGGAAGGAGGTTCTAGAAATTCAAGCGCAGAATATAGGCACTTTGTTGGAATAGCAAAAGGTTCCGCCGCCGAGCTAGAATTTCAAATAGAAATATCAAATAAATTAGGGTTTGTAGATGACATAACCGCAAAGAATTTAGTAAATTCTGTTATTGAAATCGGAAAGATGTTATCCGGTTTATGCAATTCTTTACAAACAACCACTAACACTAGTACTAACACTAGCACTAACCACTAACACTATACCACGATTGAGCCATGATTAAAATTTATACAGACGGAAGCTGTTTGGGAAATCCCGGGCCGGGCGGATGGGCTTTCATCGCGACCGATGGAAAAAATATCGCAGAAAAAACCGGCGGCGAGCCGAATACCACCAACAACAGAATGGAACTGACGGCAGTTTTGCGCGCGGTGTCGTCCGCGCGGCGGCATGCCGAGATTGAAATCCACACCGACAGCCAATATGTGAAAAACGGCATGGAATCATGGCTGAAAAATTGGAAAAAAAACAACTGGCGCACGGCTGACAAAAAGCCTGTGAAGAATCAGGACTTGTGGCAGGCCCTGGATGAAGCCGCGAGAAATATGAAAATTCACTGGCGCTGGGTGCGCGGGCATGTCGGGCATGAAATGAACGAGCGCGCGGACGAGCTGGCGCGAAAAGCGGCGATGAGTTTGAAAGCCGCAAATTAAACGGCGACCGCGCCCTGGCGCAGGATTTTTATTTGGTCTTTGACAACTTTGACGACTGTGCTGGCGGTTCCGCTTGGCTTGAAATTCCGGTCGCCGATAATGCGAGCCGTCGGAAATACCCGTTCGATTTCCGCAGCGGTTTCAAGCGCGGGCCGGCCTGAAATATTTGCAGATGTGGTAGCCAGGCAATGTCCGTCTATATTCCCGCATAGCTTGCGAAAGCTTTCGCACTTTGGAATTCTGACGCCGCCGAAAACCGGATCTTCGTTTCCGATGACGGTTAATGCGCCCGGAAAATATCTCTGCGCCAATTCCAGCGCCAGCGGCGGAAAGTCCCGCATGTGCGGGCGAAGATGAGCCAGCGAATCCGACATTATGACAAAGTGCTTTTCGCGCGGGCGACCTTTGATTTTAAACAAAGCGTCAACGCCGGCCGAATTCGGCAACGCGCCAAGCCCCCAAACGGTATCCGTCGGAAACGCTATTATTCCGCCTTTATTCAAAAATTCGTTCAAATCGTTCATTTTTTGAATCCTAATCCGACGATGAACATTTCGACCGAGTCTTTGCGGCTGGCCGGAGGCTTTATGTGGCGGACTGTTTCAAAGCGTGCTTTGATGTCTTTCAGCAATTCATCAGTAGTGCCGCCTGTGAACGATTTCGCGACAAATGTTCCGCCTGTTTTTAACACATGTTTCGCAAAATCCCAGGCATATTCCAGCAAAACCATTTGGCGCAGGTGATCCGTGCGCTGGTGCCCGACAGTATTCGGCGCCATGTCGGACAAAACCACATCCGCGACGCGATTGTGCGCGATGCCGGGCTCTGCCAGCTTTTGATAAAGCCAGCCCGGCGCTTCGTCCGTCGTAAAATCGCCTTGATAGAATTCGACGCCCGGTATCGGTTTTATTTCCAGCAAATCCAGCGCAAAGATTTTCGATTTCGGAAATTCCCGCGCGATGTACTGCGACCAGGAACCCGGGGCCGCGCCCAAATCCACAACTGTCTGGCCATTGCGCAGAAAGCGGAACTTTTCATTTATCTCGATCAATTTGTACGCGGCGCGGGCGCGATATCCCTCGCGCTGGGCGCGCGCGACATAAGGGTCGCTCGCCTGGCGCGTCAGCCACGCGGCGGAAGATTTTTTCGCGGCAATCTTTTTGTTCAGAATCTTCAATGTTTTTTTTCTTTATTCAAAGAAATCTCGTTCCGACGTCTTATTTTCTGACACACTTTATAATAATAGGCATAAGCCCCGTTCATAGCCGCACCTCTGGACGCCAATTCATTGATTTTAAAGAAGACTGCGCATTGGCCGTGATGCTTGAACAAAATTTTTACTTCATACATCGCGGGAGTCAGCTCGGAATTATACTCTGCGTACCGCAGGGTCGGCTTTGCTACCCCTATGATTGTCCAGTTGAAAATCTTGTTCAATTTTATTTCCATATCCGGACTTTATCGCTTAGAATTTGCCGACAGGAGCATTGCCGCCGCCCGGGGCGCCGGTTTTTATCTTTTCCATCACCGAATCCATGCCGCCCATGCGCTGCACCATTGCCATTTGGCGCTTCATGGCCTGGTGTTGCTTTATCACATGCTCCACATCGCGGACTGATATTCCGGCGGTTTCGGCAATCCGCGTTTTGGCGTTTGCGAAAATTTTTTCCGGATCGCGGCGCTCTTCTGGGGTCATTGCTTCCAGTATTTTTATCTGGCGGTCGACGCTGCCGTCCTTGATTTTTTCCTTCATGGCGCCGACTGCATCGGACATGCCCGGAAGCATTTTCAAAAGCCCGCTGAAATTGCTCATTTTTTTGATTTGTTTCAGCTGCGCCAGCATGTCGTTCATATCAAAGTCGCCGCTCATCATGCGCTGGGCCGTTTCTTTCATGCCGGACGGCATTTTTTCTTCATTATTTTCCGCAGGTATTTTTTTCTTTCCAAAACCAAACATATCTTGCTCCTTTTGCGGCATTTTATATGATAACGCCAAAAATTGCAACAATTTAGAAACTTGTTGCGGGAAATGCAATAAATTGCTATAATAATATTGAACATCAAGGAGAGAATTAATGAAATCGGGGAAATCATCAAATAAAATCTGGAAATTCTTGATAATCGTGATAATTTTCGTGGCCGGCGCGGCGGCTGGGTATTTCTTCAAGTCGCATTTCAGCGCACCCAAACCAAATGGTTTGGCAGAAGCTATCGGAAGGTTTGTAGAATCCAACAAAAATAAGTCCGATAAAACAGTGAACGAAGAGCCGCCGGAAAATGTAAAAACCTATACTTTATATGTTACACTTGATAATTCAAAGATAGTAACTAAGAAATTTTCGAGTGCTATCGAAGCTATTCGGGAAGTTTTTTACAAATCTCAAAAATTAAAATCTTTTGTTCTGGAACTAGACGGCAGAAATACTTTGATCGAATCTAATTATAGATTTATGTGTGAAAGTTTTGGTTGTAATGCCAGCGTTGATGGTAGAATAATGCTTTATGGCGATGAATCATTCAGAAGGTTTTTAGAAGTCCAGGACTTATATGAAGATTTTGATACTGAATTATATAATATAGCAGTAGACTATTGATCCGGCTCAACCTCAATCGTATGGCTAGAGAATCTTTATTTCAAATATTTCGCCAAGTATTTGCCGGTCAGCGAATTTTTGTTTTCCGCAACCTGCTCCGGAGTGCCAGCTGCCACTACCCGGCCGCCGTCGCCGCCGCCGGCCGGCCCCAGGTCGATAATCCAGTCCGTGGTTTTTATGACTTCCAGATTATGCTCTATGACTATCACAGTGTTGCCTTGGTCTGCCAGCTCTTGCAAGACAGACAGCAGCATTTTTATATCTTCAAAATGCAGCCCTGTGGTCGGCTCGTCCAAGATATACAATGTCTGGCCGGTGCCGCGCGCGGCAAGCTCTTTGGATAATTTTATGCGCTGAGCCTCGCCGCCGGACAAGTCAAGGCTGCTCTGCCCTAATTTTATATAATCCAATCCGACCCTCTTTAACAATTCCAGCTTCTTCGCGATTGAGGGGACATTCACAAAAAAGCGATAGGCCTCGGCCACGGTCATATCCAGCACATCTGCAATTGATTTTCCCTTGTATTTCACGGCCAGAGTTTCTTCGTTGTACCGTTTTCCGCGGCATTTGTCGCATTCCACGTACACATCGGCCAGAAAGTTCATTTCAATCTTGATTTGCCCGTCGCCCTGGCATGCCTCGCACCGGCCGCCTTTGACATTGAACGAGAAGCGTCCCGGGCCGTATCCGCGCGTCTTTGCCTCTGGCAGAGCGGCGAAGAAATCGCGGATATTTGTAAACACGCCGGTATAAGTCGCGGGGTTGCTGCGCGGCGTGCGTCCGATGGGCGATTGGTCTATATCCACGACTTTGTCTATATTCTCCATGCCGGTTATGATGTCATGCGCGCCTGATTCAATTTTAGAGTTATACAGCGCGCGCATCAGCGCGGGATACAATGTGTCCAGCAGCAATGTCGACTTGCCGCTGCCCGAAACGCCGGTCAGCGCGATGAATTTTCCCAAAGGAATTTCCACATCGATGTTTTTCAGGTTGTTTCCGCGCGCGCCTTTTATGGTTATTTTCTGGCCTGTGCCGGAACGGCGCGACTTCGGGACATCGATTTTTTTCTTTCCCGACAAGTACTGCCCGGTCAAGGAATCCTTGTTTTTTATGACCTGGGCCGGAGTTCCCGCGGCAACGATGCGGCCGCCGCCGACACCCGCGTTGCGGCCGATGTCAACCAGGTAATCCGCGCTGCGCATGGCGTCTTCGTCGTGCTCTACGACAATCACCGTGTTGTCCTTGTCGCGCAGCATTTTAAGAGTGTCCAGCAGCTTGTCGTTATCGCTTTGATGCAGTCCGATGGAAGGCTCGTCCAGAACATACAAAACGCCCGACAGCCCGCTGCCGATTTGCGAGGCCAGCCTGATGCGCTGAGCCTCGCCGCCGGACAAGGTTCCGGCCATGCGGGACAGGTTCAGATAGCCCAGGCCCACATTCTGCAAGAATTCCAAGCGGCTGATTATTTCCCGCAGGACTATTCGCGCGATGTCGTTTTCTTTCTGTGTCAGGCGCGCCGGCAGGCCCTGGAACCATTTCAGCGATTCATTCACCGGCATCGCGGCCGCGTCCATTATGTCCAGTCCGCCTATCTTTATGCACAGCGCCTGGATATTCAGGCGCTTGCCATGGCATATCGGGCACGGCTTTTGCGATTGGTATTTTGATAATTCCGCGCGCGCCGCTTCGGATTCCGATTCGCGCCAGCGGCGTTCCAAATTCGGTATCACGCCCTCAAAAGGCTTTTCGTATTCGAATCCGTTCCAATTTATTTTGATCGGCTGGTCTCCGGTTCCGTACAGAACAATATTTTTCTGCTCTTCGGTCAAGGTGTGCCATGGCTTTGCCAGCGGGATTTTATATTGCTTTTTCAAGGCTTCCAGCAGATGGTCGTACTGGGTCAGCATTCCGCCGCGCGACCAGGGCGCGATCGCGCCGGCCAAGATTGATTTCGACGGATCCGGAATCACCAAGTCCGGCGACATGTTCATCTGGACGCCCAGGCCGTCGCAGGCGCTGCAAGCCCCCAGCGGAGCATTGAATGAAAACAAACGCGGCTCTACTTTCGGAACTGTAAATCCGCTGACCGGACAGGCGTAGTTTTGCGAATGCAAAATATCTTCGCCAGTATCCAGGCGGCGCACCAAAACCGAGCCCGGAACAAGACGCAAAGACGATTCAAACGAGGAATACAGTCGGCTGACAAAATCCTCTCTATCATCAGAGTTCGCAGGCGGCAGAGCAAGTCTGTCCACGATTACGAAAATATTATGCTTTTTGTTCTTGTCCAGCGGCGGCGCGGACGACAACTCGCAGACTTCGCCGTCAATCACCGCGCGGGTATAGCCCTGCTTTATCAAAAACGCGATTTCCTTTCTGTACTCGCCCTTGCGGTCGCGAATCAGCGGCGCCATGATGTAAATCTTGGTATTGGCAGGGATTTTCATCGTCCAGTCGACCATTTCCGCAATAGTCTGGGACTTTATGGGCAGTCCTGTGACAGGCGAATGAGGCACCCCGATTCGCGCCCACAGCAATCTGAAATAGTCATATATCTCCGTAACCGTGCCGACGGTGGAACGCGGATTTTTTGAAGTTGTTTTCTGCTCTATCGATATTGCGGGCGCCAGCCCCTCTATCATGTCCACATCGGGCTTTTTCTGCATATCCAGGAATTGTCGCGCATAGCTGGACAAAGATTCGACATATCTGCGCTGTCCTTCGGCGTAAATAGTGTTGAATGCCAGGCTGGACTTGCCGCTGCCCGAAACGCCGGTAAAGACCACCAATTTGTTCTTTGGTATGTCCAAGTCTATGTTTTTAAGATTGTTTTCGCGGGCTCCGCGGATTTTAATTGTATTCATGGAATGAAATATAAAGCAAAAAACTATAAATTCAAGGTGTAAAAGCTTAATAGTCGGATAGTTAAACAAAAATACAAAGAAAAATCTTCTCTGTTATAATTAACCAAAAATCTCCCCGCTTTTCCGGCAAGCAAGCTTGCTCGGAAAACCTCCCCTCTTTATCAAGAGGGGCTTAACCCAAGTTTTAAACCTGGCGCAAGAATTCAGCCTTGGATTAGTCCCCCTTGGTAAAGGGGGACAGAGTTGGCTTGCTGAGCCATAGGCGAAGCTAGCAACTCTTGGGGGATTTGTGGTTAAAGATTGGCACTAATAGAAAT
>JAITJD010000019.1 GCA_031279085.1 Rickettsiales bacterium
AAATTAAACTAGTGATATCAATTATAGCGGCTGCGGGATTGTCGGCATGCGCTTCTATGAAAAGGGAAGTTTATGTCGTGCCGAATGTTACCGAAAGCACCGTTATCGATGAAGACAAAAAGCTTACAAAAGTTTATTACTCGCAAAAATATTATGATTCAGCGATAAAGATAACGGAAAATAATGCGGAAGAAAAATTAGCTAATGCCAAACTACCTGCGCCTGTATTGATTTCTGGTACGGTAACAGATTCAGTTGATTATCAAAGCCGTATAAGTATCGGAAAATTAAAGGGTATGAATTGGTTTGGGAAAGAATATAAAGGCGGCTGGTTATTTAATGGCGAATCTATGTTTGTTGCAAAATTCCCAATTGGCTCGACTGATTATAAAACCATGAATGGTTACAGTCCAAATAAAAACATAACTAATTTATTTTGCGTCGCAAGCGAAGCAGCGGGCGATGAAATAAAACTTATGACTCAAGATATACTTTGGTTTTCAATGCCAAATTCAAATGGCGTTAAAACAAAGCTTTCTGATATTTTAACAAGAAAAAATAAAACAGCCGGTGGAAAATCAATTTATATTGATTTTAAGGATTGTGCATTTGTAAAATTTGAAGAGCATCAAAATAAGAAATGAAAAAACTCACCTTAATCTTAGCTGTTGCATTACTCACTTTGCCAGCGGTGGCTTTGACGCCGGATCAGATTGCGCAGCAGCAGCTGATTATTCAACAACAGCAGGAACAGGCTCGCCAGGCAGAGGCCGCGCGGCGCGAACTGCGAGAGGCAGAAAATGTTCGTGATACTCGCGAGGCTGCGGACGAAGAAGCAACGCCGGGAGAAGACAGTAAGAGCACAGGTGCGGATGGTCAGACTGGTGCCGACGCGGATTGTTCCCGTTTCGGCACAATTGAAGTTCTGGGCAATAAGATTTACTCCAATACTCGCATTCGCAAAATCACGGATAGATACATCAATCGCTGCATAACCCGCGACAATATGACTGCATTGCAGAACGACCTGACCGCGCTGTATATCGACCGCAAATACACTCTGGCGCGGGTGTATTTTGACCAGAGGCGCTCTAATCTGACGCTGGGCGACAGCGACATTGTTTTTATTGTCGAAGAAGGCATTATCAATACGATTGACTTTCGCGATGAGTATCCTCCTGCTCCGCTTCGCGATTCTGGCGCGACGAGTTCGGATGAAGACCAGTCGTCGCAAAGCGACGCCATACCCAACGGCAACGCCGCCGCCACCACGATTGCCGACGAACCGATCGGCTGGTGGTCTCGTTGGCGCAACGCTACTAAAAAATACACCGCTATGCCCGCCACCGCCGGCGAAGTTTTTAATCTGAAAGACTTTGAGCAAGCACTTGACCAGCTGAACCGCCTGCAATCCAACAACGCGACCATGGACATTCGCCCGACGGCGGGACTGGATGCCGCCGGACATTCGGACATCATTATCGCCAACAAACACAACAGCCGCCGCACTACCTTTATCGGCGCGGGGATAGACAACACGGGCAATAAATCCACCGGCACTACCAACTGGAATGTGAACCTGAACCAAGACAACCTGCTGGCCTTGAACGATAATCTGTATCTAAAATATTCGCATGACACGGACTATGCGGGCGGGCATCATCATAACCAGTCGGTCTATTCCGCGCTGTCGATTCCGTTCGGATATTGGACGGCCAGCGCCTCGCTTTCATGGTCGGATTACCTAAGCACGGTTGAGGGCCTGTACACCAGCTTTCACACCAGCGGCGATACTTTGACGCAAACTTATTCGCTTGACCGCGTGCTGTATCGCAGTGCAAAGTATCGCACTCAGCTAGGCGCGGCGTTTCAGCTGCGCGACACCGAGAACTGGATTCGCGATATGAAATCAATTACCGGCAGCCGTCGCGCCAGCAACATCAATGTGTTCTGGAATAATACGATTTACCACCCGTGGGGAATACTCATCGTAAAACCGAGCTATCAGCGGGGCTTGAATCTGTTCGGGTCGCGCAAAGACCCATCCGACATCTGGCCGACCGAGCCGCACCTGCAATACGACATGGCAAAGCTTTACATATATTCCAGCATGAAGTTTGACATCGGTGTTCCACTGACTTGGAATCTGACCGCTGACGGGCAGTATAGCTTTCAGAATCTGTATGGCACCGACCAGCTGAGTCTGGGCGGAGAATACACGGTGCGGGGCTTTCGCGATAGCACCATCAGCGGCGACTATGGATTCTATGTCCGGAATGACTTTCGTGTGCCATTGGGTAATTTAATCCCCAGTTTTATAACCGATACGCGCCCGTTTCAATGGTTTGGCAACTGGTCGCTCGGCAGTGCGCTGGATAGGACAAGCATCGCAGTATTTGGCGATTATGGCCAAGTATATAATGCATATAAAATAATGCCTGACCCGTATCATTCGAATAAAGGCGAGATGGCGGGCGTTGGCGCGGGGCTGTATTACAGCGGTAAATATCTGAATTGGTCGTTGATGTATTCTCAGGGATTGATGTCCCCAGAATACCTGCAAACTCGCGACGGAATCCCCGAAGAAGAACGTTCAATATACTGGCGCATAACAGCGAATTTTTGATTTATAAATAGGAAAGGGGAAAGCCCCGAATGGGGCTTTTGTTTTGCTAATGTTATTTGGATTATTTATTACTGGTGGAGCTGATCGGGCTCGAACCGACGACCTCTTGCATGCCATGCAAGCGCTCTACCAACTGAGCTACAACCCCTTGTGTTCGCACATTTTATATTTCTTCTTGCCAAATGTCAAATCAATTTGCTAGCATTTTTGCATTATTAAAGGAGAATATTATGGATTATAATTCTTTGAAATCAGAAGTTGAGCAAAAAACACTTTCAACCATCGAAGTATTAAAGGAAGAGTTCGCAGGCCTGCGAACTGGCCGCGCTTCGGTTCGCTTGCTGGACGGGGTGCGCGTGCCGGTTTACGGCACTGAAATGCCTCTGACCCAGGTGGCGACTGTATCCGCGCCTGAAACGACCGTTTTATCCGTCACCGTATGGGACGCCTCCAATTCGACTGCTGTTGAAAAGGCTATACGCGAATCCGGCTTGGGGCTGAACCCGATGACCGCCGGCAGCGTGATACGCATCAACCTGCCCCCCCTGACGGAAGAGCGCCGGCGCGAACTGGTAAAAGTATCCGGAAAATATGCCGAAGAAGCAAAGATTTCCATGCGCAATATCCGCCAGGACGCGATGAGCAAAATAAAACGCGCAAAAGATGACAAAGAAATTTCCGAAGACGACCAGCGCAGATATGAAGACGACTTGCAGAAAGTATTCGAATCCCGCAGTGATGATGTGGACGCGCTGGCCAGGCAAAAAGAACAAGACATAATGGCTGTTTAGCAAGGCAGTTGCGAGTCAACCAAAAAACTCTTGGGGGATTTGCGGTTGAGGGTTCTTGGGTGTCATTTGCAGTTTGCGCTTGCTTCTGTCATCGTATGCTTATTTCGGAATGGTGCCGTCATCATAATAACATTTGTTGGTGGCGCCATAGATATATGTGCCGGTTTCATCCGTACTCCCCGTTATAAAGCAATCAGTGATGGGCCATCTTAAATCGCCGGCGCCAATCCTGTTGGGATTATCGCTGCTGTCGCTGGTCGCGCTTGGATCGCCTGTTCCGACCGAGCATAATTCGCATTTGTGGGCGGAAGTCTCATAACGCCCATTCACGCATTCAATTCCAGGTCCAAAGCAGTCCTTGGTATAAGCAGTGCCGTCGTAATAGCACATAATACCTGAGCTTGGGTTGCCTGTGCCAGGGTCAGGAACAAACCTCTTATAACATTTGTCATAGCCTCCAAAGTTATCATAACAAGTGCTACTTAATGTGGTCGTCGTGCCGCCGTCAGGACATTCATAACACGATCCGGCAGCTTGGCAATTTGATTGCGATGCAAAATAGCTATTATTAGTATACATATTTTGCGGGCACTGCCAAGATGATGTGGCTGAACACTGCGTGCATGTATAACTGGCGGCAAAAGAATCCCCCGCGGCGAACGCAAGTCCTGCCAATGCAAAAACGAATACACAAATTTTTCTCATTTTTTTCTCCATTCAGATTTCGCGCTACCTGCCGGATGCCCGCGCAGGCAATGCGGTCGTTTTACTAGCCAGCAGTGCTGACTTGCCGAATAGCTTTTCCAAGCACATATCCAAAGCGGGCGAATACCCGTCAATAATTTTTCTGATTTTTTCGCGGCGCGTCATTTTCTTGACTTTTCCGGCGATATCTTCAAAGACCTTGTCGCCAGCAAGCTCGAATAAACTCTCATCGCCAAAATCAAACATTTCCGATAAAACCGAATTAAAATCATTGGCCCGCAGCGGCAGCGATGCCGCGCCGCTTGCATGCAGTCTTAGCTGTTTTAAAAGCTTATGCAGCCTTTGCAATACGACATCCGGCATCCGGGACGCGTAAACATGCCAGTCGGCCGAGAATCCGCCGGCCGCAATCCCGATGATTTTTTGCGCCTCGCGAGGGGTCATGCGCGCGTCGATTTTATTTCTGGAAAGCCATTCCGCATGAGATTGCAGCATCGAAGTCTTGTATTCCGACGGCTGGTCGGCGCGCATCGCGCCTTTGAAAGCCTGTTGCAGGGAACCGGTGTCAAAGTATATTTTTCGGCGGAACGCCAGCTCTTTCGCGCGCGCCGATATTTCGTCAAAAAAGCAAAAAAGCGCGACTTCATCTGCGGAAAGCCCCGCCAGATTTATCCGCGCGTTCAAATAATGCTGAAATTCGTGAATCCATATCGCAACCAGCTCGGCCTGAGCCTGGGCCAGCGCGGATTTTAAAAGCTGGAATTCTTCCCAAGATTGCGAATTCAGCGGATAGCTTTCCGCTTTTTTCTTAAATTTCGGTTCCAACTGATATCGTTTTATCACAAAATTGTTCGCATTCGGATTGTAATACGCCATCAGCTGGTTAAAGACTTGCTCCTTGGTCATCACATAAATCGTATCCATTCGGACATCGCTGCGGGAAAGAATATGATCGCGGATAAATTTTTCAGAATCAGGCCATGCCGAATAGCTTGCGTTGAACGCGACATCATAAAAAAAATCCGACGAATCCATGCCGGAGCTTTTTGAAATCGTGTCCCGCGCAAAAGAACTTTTTCCATTAGAATCGCTTTCGCCAGCCTGGGCGCGGCCCGCAGACAGCAACGCGGCGCCAATCAATGCCCAGAAAAAACCACCCTTTGGATTAGGCATAATCGAGAGGTTCAAATGTCGCAGAAATCAGGGATTTTTAAAAATAAAAAACCGCCGAAAATAAAGGGTGGTTTGGATTAGGCATAGTTTTATAGAAACTTTACTCATATATTTTGAACTATTTTCAGACTGTTGTCAATTGAGAAAAATGATTATTTGGTTGATGTTATTCAACCAAAAATCTCCCCGAAAAGCTAAGGTCGCTTGGCTAACGCAAGCTCCCAGCTTTTCTCCCCTCTTTACCAAGAGGGGCAAGTCCCGAGCTCAGATTTGTTCCTCTTTATCAAGAGAGGCTATCGCGGGTTCAACCTTTGTTCTCCTCTTTATCAAGATGGGCACCCAAGTTCAAAACCTGGTGCAAGAATTCGGTCTTGGCTTGTCCTCCTTGGCAAAGGGGGACAGAATTTAGCAGAGCTTTCTTTCTTTTTTTCTTTGGTCATCATTATGGCGGCATTCGGGCATCGGACGCCAATAATTTCAGCATCTAAAAAATGCTTGTTTTTCATTTATCAAAACGCTAGGATTTTGTTTCAGTTGGTAATGAAGCAAATGAGATTGTGCATGTTGTTTAAGAAAAAAGAAACCAAAACGCCCCAGCATGTCGCTTTTATTTGCGACGGCAATCGCAGATGGGCGGAAAGACGCGGATTGCCGCCGCTGATGGGGCACCGCGCCGGCATCGCGAACTTTGAGAAACTGATCGACTGGTTCATTGCGCGCGGCGTTTCAACTATGACTTTTTTTATATTTTCGACTGAAAACTGGGACAGAACCAAGGAAGAAATAAACTTCCTGATGAATTTGTTCTATTCCGAGCTGAAAAGAAATCTGAAGCATGCGATTGAGAAAAATCTGCGCTACCGCATCATTGGATCGCGCGCGCGAATCCCAAAAAAGCTTGCGGACATGTGCGACAAGCTGGAAGCCGAATCTGCGGCAAATACGGCCGGAACAGTTGTATTTGCGCTGAACTATGGCGGGCGCGCCGAAATCATAGACGCCGTGAACGCCGCAATAGCCGCGGGACAGCCCGTTGACGAAGAAGGCTTTGAATCGTTTCTGGACACGGGCGATCTTCTGCCTATCGATTTGATGGTTCGCACCAGCAATGAAAACCGAATTTCCAATTTTCTGCTGTGGAAGCTGGCTTATGCGGAGTTATTGTTCGTTCCGGAGCACTGGCCGGAACTGGTCAAAAGCGAAAGATTATGGAAAAATATCCTAGATGAATTCGCCAAGCGAAACAGACGTTTTGGCGGCGGAAAAAAAGACAATTATTCAGGAAACAAAAAATGACGAATTGCACTAAAAGAGTTTTGACGGCTGCGGCGTTAATATTACTGGCTGGGATTGCCGCCGCTCTTGAATACTTTGAAATCATGTCGATAAAATATCTGCTGATCGGGTTTGTCGCGGCCATGCTGTTTGAATGGATTGCCGTCATGTTCGACTTGAATCCGCTGATGATTTGGAAGAAAAAGACAAAATCCCCCCTGCCCGCATGGCGCAGATGGGCGGGGATTGCCGGCATCGCTTATTTTATTCTGGCGATGGCGCCGGCGGCGGAAAATGTGGGCGGGCATCCGTGGATTATCCTGTTGCTGCTGTTTATCATCAGCGCGGCCGATATCGGCGCATGGTTTTTCGGGCGGCTGTTGGGCGGCGACAAGATGTGGGAAAAACTATCCGCCGGAAAAACCTGGTCGGGACAGATTGCCGGCATTTTGTGCGGCACATTAGCATCGGTCATGTACGGGCTGTTGGGAACGGATGCATTTCTGCCGCAGCTGCTGTGGATCGGGATATCGGTTTCGCTGTTGTCGCAGTACGGCGACTTGACGGCCAGCTGGATAAAGCGCAAAATAGGAATAAAAGACTTCGGCAACCTGCTGCCGGGGCACGGCGGCCTGATGGATAGATTTGACGGCTGGATATATGTTCTGCCGATAGTATGGCTGGTTATGCTGTAATAATTATCAATTTGAGGAGAAAAAGATATGGGAACTTTACTGACTGTTGTCGCGCTTTTAATTGTCCTGGGGGCTGTGGTGTTCGTGCACGAGCTGGGGCACTTTTGGGCCGCGCGATGGGCAAAAGTTCGCGTCCAGACTTTTTCAATAGGATTCGGCCCCGCCATATTGAAATGGAAAGACAAGCGCGGAACCGTCTGGAAGCTTTCAATTCTGCCGCTGGGCGGATATGTCTCTATCATGGGCCAGGAAGACATGTTCAATCACAAGAAATACGACGAGCTGCCAAAAAACAAAAAGCTGGGGCACTATCTGTCCGCGCCGGCTTGGAAGCGATTTATCATAACCGCCGGCGGCATCGCGATGAACTTTATTCTGGCCTGGGCGATTTATTCGGCGATATTCGCGCTGAAACCGAAAAATGTCCAGCTGCCGGTCGTCGGCCAGGTCATACAGGACAGCGCCGCTTTCAAAGGCGGCGTCTTGGCGGGCGACACCATTATCCGCGTTGACGAAGCCAAAATAACAAACTGGGGCGAGCTGATCATCGCAAAAGAACTGGCGGCCAACCGCGACGCCAATGTTCTGCTGGTTCGCGGCACAAAACTGATTCAGGTCAAATTGGCGCCCGCAGAAAGATGGGGGCTGATAGCCGACGGCAGCAAGACCGAATTGCGCAAAAAAGGCTTTTTCGGCGCAATTTATTCGGGCGCGCGCGAAACATACGCGCAATCAAAAACTCTGATTGTCGTATTAAAACAAATAATCACAGGCGAACGTTCATCAAAGCAATTGGGCAGCTTTATAACAATCGCGGAAGTATCGGGCAAAGCCATGGCGGTCGGATTCTTCGCGTTGCTGTCCATAATAGCCCTGCTGTCGGTCAATCTGGCGATCATCAATATGCTGCCTCTGCCGGTAATGGACGGCGGATACCTGCTGATAATGATTATAGAAGGCATAACCAGGCGAAAGCTGAACGGACGCGGAATGGAAATACTGATAATGTGCGGCTGGGTTTTGATAATGGGATTGTTCGCGCTGACAATGTGGAACGACTTGGCGCGCGTGCTGGGGCTAAATTAAACAAATCGCAAAGAATAAAATGAAATTTAAAAAGCAAATTTTTTATATCGGAAAAACAAAACCCGCCTTGCGCTTCGCGCTTTGCGCTTTGCAGCTCGCGCTTTTAAATATCGCCGATGCCGCGACCATATCGCGCATAGATATCCAAGGAAACCAGCGCATGGATTCCGAATCAATACGAATCCTGTCAAATGTCAAAGCCGGGGACAGCCTGAACTCCGAAGATATAAACCAAATCGCGAAAAAACTGCAAAGCGCCGGATATTTTTCAAAAGTCGATGTCAGGCTTTCCGAAAACACATTGAAAATAAATGTTTCAGAAACTCCGACGGTCAACATGGTAACCATAGAGGGAAACGACGATATCTCAACAGAAGACCTGAAAAAAGAAATCCGCCTGAAAGAGCGCATGCCCTACGACGAATCCGCAATCGGCGCGGACGTCCAGCGCATGCTGGTCGTGTACCAGCGCAAGGGATTTTTCGGAACAAAGATAAGCCCTAAGAAAATAAGCCTGCCCGACAACCGCGTCAATGTCGTCTATGAAATAGACGAAGGACATTTGACTTATATCCGCAGCATAGACTTTTCCGGCAACAAAATTTTCTCGTCGCGCATCCTGCGCGGGGAAATATTATCGCGCGAGCACGCATGGTGGCGCTTTATGGCGCAGTTCGATGTCTTTGACGAAGACCGCATACAATACGACCAGCAGATGCTGCGCCAATTCTACATGCGCAACGGCTATGTCGACTTTCAAATAAAAAACGCGCGCGGCGAATTCAGCCAAGACCGCCGGCAATATTCCGTCGTATTCACAGTCGATGAGGGCGAAAAATACGATTTCGGCCAGCTGTCCGTCAACAATCCCTTTCCCGATGTGTCCGACGAAGAACTGCGCCAAGTTTTGAAAATGGCGACGGGCGACACTTATAATATCGATTTGGTCGAAGAAAGCATTTCCGCGCTGCGCGGCGCGGTCGCCGATCACGGATACGCTTTTATAAATGTAGAGCCCGTGCCGTCCAAAAACGACGATTCGCGCGCAATAGACATTTCGTTCCAGATTTCCAAAACCAACAGAATATATCTGAACACCATAAATATTCTTGGAAATGTGCGGACTTTCGACAGTGTGATAGAGCAGCTGCTGCCCATGCGCGCCGGAGATCCGTTTTCGCTGCAAACTATTGAAGACGGACGCCAAAGGCTGATGCGCACGAGATATTTTAAGGATGTCCAGATGGCGCCCACCCGCGTCGCGGGCGAAAACCTGATGAACCTGGATGTGAAATTGGAAGAGCAGCCGACCGGCGAGCTGTCCGGCGGCATAGGGTGGTCGAATATAAACGGATTTATGATTGACGCCGGAATAACCGAAACTAACTTCATGGGCCACGGGCAAACTTTGCAGCTGAAAGCTTCCGTCGCACAGTATCAAAAGCAGGCCCTGCTGGGATTCACAGAGCCATACTTGTTCGGCCGCGCCCTGTCCGGCGGATTCGACATATCCTATACGATGTACAATTATTCGTCGCTTGGCTCTTTTGGATATGACCGCGATTCCCTGACAATCGCGGGACGGATGGGCTGGAAGCTGACCGACCACTGGACGCAGATGGCGCGGCTGTCCGCCAGCTTTGACCAGAACTATGATTTGCAGTCTTCCGGATGGCGCGCTGCGAATCTGTACACACTGGGGACGAATTTCAGATATTACAACCTGAACACGAATTTTGCGCAGAACACTCACACCGGTTTGGTTTCGAATCTGGGCTTGGCATACACCGGATTCGGCAGCACGGAAACATTCATGCGCTATAATGCCGACATCACGGCGCTGTTGAAGTTTTTCGAAGACCGCTGGCAGCTGAAATCTTCGCTGGAATTCGGATTGGTTCAGCCGATAGGGGACGATTACATCTCGCGCGTGTACCGCTATTTTCTGGGCGGCGAGTCCCTGCGCGGATTTGATATTGCCGGCGTGGGCAGCAGAAACTGGGCTTATCAGAGCTATTCCCTTGGCGGATTGTGGAAGCTGAACGGAACCACCCAGCTGAATTTCCCGATATTCATTCCCGACGAATATCAAATCAAAGGCTTTGTTTTCGCGGATTACGGAATATTAGGGCGCCCGCCAAAGGCCGAATACGAATACCATGGCGTGCCGAATCACATAGACCAGGACCTGCGCACCAGCGTCGGCGTCGGCGTTTATTGGAACACTCCGATGGGGCCCATGAATTTTTCCTGGGGCTGGCCGCTGAGGGTTAACGAATACGACCGCGAGAGAAGGTTCCTGCTGTCGTTCGAAACGCAGTTTTAAATTCTGATTTCAAGCACTCCGCCGCGGCAGCTTTATAATTTCATTCAAAATCAATCTTGAATACGCGTCGTATTCTTCCAGGCCGTTTTCAAAATAATGGCCGGCCTTGTCAATAGTGAAGACTCTTTTTTCTTTCAGATTAAGAGCATCTATCAATTTCTTGTTCATCATATATTCGGCTTTGTCGTCTTCGGCCCCCAGTATAAAATCTATTTTCAGGTTGCGAAAGAACTGCGACGCTTTGTCCGCAATATTTTTTAAATCCAAATCATAATCATCAGACTTCCAGTCCGACGGCAGCGGCACTTCCAAATTATTTATGTTCGCCGGAATACTGTATGGTTTTCCTTCAATATGAAATGTCTGGATTATCGGCCGATGCGACAAGATTTTCCAAGTTCTTCCGGACGGGTCTTTTTCAAGACACTTCTGCTTGGACCTTTGAAGCTTTGACGGCGGCAGAAAATACGGGTTGTTCATTACTAATTCATCAAAATATCCGCGAATGATTTCAGAATGCACGCTCAAATCCGATAAAGCGCGGCATGACATTGAATGCGCCCAGGCCACTTTGTAATCGGAAGCAAGGCCAGTGTTGTTTCCGCAGTATTCCAGCCCCTTGGTCAGCGCATACTTATGCCGCGCAAAATTCATGTCCGACAGATTCTTTTTCATATCGCTGGTCGCGGACAAGGCAATGCTCTCTATGGCCACGATATCAAAGCCGCATTCCAGCGCATTCATCATGGGAATCTTCATGCACGGCTCAATCGGGCTGCCGCCGTATCCGTGCATCAGGTAAACTGTTCCATAAACGGGATTTTCACGATTCGCTTTCAAAAAATATACATTTGTCAGCGGTTTCTTGCGCCTGTCTTGTATTTGATGGCATTCTTTGAAAAATAACTTCGATATATTGTATTCAGTCTGGCAATTGTCTGGCATTTTAATACCTTTATTATTTAAACGCGGGGGGAGCATTTTAATCTTTTAAAGCAAATTGTCAAATTTTTTATCGGCTAAGTTTTGAACTTGACGCTATGGCCCTATATTTCCTATAATTTCCTCGACAAGCATAAATTTAAGGTGGGAAAATGAAAAAAATCATTCTAGGCGTTTTTATGGCGGCCACTTTGGCCGGATGCGGGCAAGTCTATGACCGCGAGCCTGTGGGCGTCGGCTATGACAACGACGAATTAAAGCTGAGCCCATGCGCATGCATCATGGTTTATAAAGCCTAAAATTTTTGAACTTTTAAGTTCTTAATTTGCAGCCAGTTGCCGGTTGCGAACATAGCGAGCAAATAATGGACTATCCTGGAAATTTTAATATACCCACAAATCCTGCGGGAAAAAGCATCGCAATTTCCAGGCTGATGGCAATTTGGATTCTGATAGCCTGCCTGCTGATAGTATTTTTATGCGTAATTTTAGCATGGTCTTCGAAATCCGACCGCATGGCGCCTTTTTTGATTTCCGCAAACGACGACATCGCCGAATGGAAAATCGTCGGCAAGTCCGGCAATTCTGCCGAATATCCGGCCGAATGGCTGATGCAGGAATCAGTGGCGTCGAACTTTGTGAGGAACTGGTTCAAAATTTCCACTTATCCGGCCGAAAACGAAGCCGCATGGAAACTATGCGACCGCATGGATTGCGGACTGCAAAGCGAGCTGGGGTTCGACGCGCGCGAATGCGCGATATACTGCGCCAGCGGCGACGAATTGTTTTCCCGCTTTTCCCAAGAAGTGCTGGCGAATTATAAAAACCGCGCGGATAACGGCGAAATATGGCGCATTGATGAAAACAAAACATTCATCGCGCATTCGGGCAAGATTTCAGAGCAAGGCGGAACATGGCGAATAAACGCGACTGTAATTTCACAGATTTGCCCGCCCGAAACGGACGCCGGCGACGCGCAGCCGGCCGCCGCATGCAATGCGGAAAAACTGCCCGCGGCGGAATCGTTCAAAATATCAGTATTTATAAAAATTGCGCGAAATAAAAACAACTATCCCAAGACGCTGGGTTTTTATGTCGCCGACTTCAACGCGTACAGGACGAACTGATGCGAAAACTGATAATGTTCTTGGCCGGGTTCATACTGCTGCCTCTGGCTTTTGCAATGCTGTATTTTTCCGGCGTGCTGCTGGATACCGGCGATAACAGGCATATTGATGTTTTCGTGTTCCAGCCGGACATTCAGTCAACCCGACGCATGGGGCGCCCTGTTCCCGTGGAAGAATTATCAGACGGCTTTGTTCGGGACAAGCTGATAAAAAAGTTCATCGCAGAATACTTTTATGTCGCGCCGGACGCCGAAAACATCGCGTTGCGAACCAAAAGCAACAGCATCCTTGCCGCCATGTCTTCTGCGGAGGTTTTCTGGGATTGGATGAAAACAGAGGCGCAGGAAATAACAAAAATGGCCGACAAGAAAATTCTCCGCGATGTGAATGTCCTAAGCATAATCCCCCGGCAACCAGGAAATTATTTCGAAGTTTATTATGAACTGAAAACTTGGAGCCGGCCCAACGACATGAACGCGGCGCCGGAAACTCAACCTGGAATCGCAAACATTTACCTGAATTTTGAAAAGGGATTCCGCGAATACCGCGGCCAGGGACAAAAGTTCGATATTAAAAAATATTTGGAAGACGGCGGCGATCCGGCGGCAATATTCAAATTCAGAGTTGAAAAAATGATAAAATAGAGCTATATGCAAGAATGATGAGAATAAAAAAAGAATTATGCGCGTTATGTATCTTATGCCTGGCATCGGGCTTTTGCGGCATGCGCGTCAACGCTGCGGACGACGACGATCCGTTCTTATTCGAAAATTCTGCAATCGCCGACAGCGCGGATTCAGACATCAGCGCGGCGCCGGTGGCGATCAACCCTGATTCGGGCTCTGCGAATGTCGGCGCTTTTGATATCGCGGGAATAATACTGGGCATGTCGTTCGAAGATGTATGGACTTTGTTTTTCAAAACAAAAGCACTGTACGTGCCGCGCAAAACAAACAGCATAATCTACACCATGCGCAAGGACTGGAAATACAACCTGGATTACGAATGCCGCCAGAGAAAAATATTCATCCCGTCGGAATTGGAAAAGTGCATAAACACTCTGGCGCGCAGCCGCGGGCTGCTGTACGCGTCAGAGCTGCACCTGGTGCGCGAAAACACCGGAGAAATAATAACGGTGTACTTCACCAGCAACGCGACCGACAATCTCGTGTGGCGCGTGCTGTATGAAAACGATGTGAATGAAATCGAGGGCGCGAACGAGAAATTTGAAAACCAATGGCAGAAAAAAGTGCTGACATTCTGGCAGGATGTGCTGGACAAATACGGCGCGCCGAATTCAGGCAATGACAAATGGGTGTCCAGCAGCAATGCATACGACCCTATGATGACGGCTTATTACGGCTCGCTGGACTTGGTCGACATGGGCAGAAACGCGGCGGACGAAGCCAAGAACGTCCAATCCGCGCGCGAAAATTTCAAGGCAAAGCCATACGCTTTTTAGAATGCCGGCAAGAAATTCCGCATCACCGCGACCTTTATTGCAACGAAGTATTGGAAAGCTATGTTATAAGTCTATTATTCGCATAATTTCCAAAATTTTCCTTGCTGCATGACAAAATTTAATATATTATAAAATGTCTTGATTTAAGGACCGCATTTTGCGCGCAATGTATTTTTTTGTTTTCCAAAAAAACAATAAAGGTTGAATTTCTAAAAATGAAAAAACGGCTATTCATATTCGCCTCGTATGACCAAGATGGAATTATAGACGAATCCGTATTATACTACTTGAACGCGCTGTCCGATTTGGGCGATGTGATTTTTCACATGGATAACGAATCTACCGAAACGGAAATCGCAAAAGTCCGCGCAATTCCGAATGTCTTGTTTGCCAAGGCCGAAAGGCACGGCGAATATGACTTTGGGTCTTATAAGTGCGGATATATGTGGGCGGCCGATCATGACATTTTAAAGAATTATGATTGGGTTTATCTGGCGAACGATTCCGTTTATGGGCCGCTGCGGCCGCTTGCGCCGATTCTAGAAAATATTGAATCGGGCAATTCGGACGTAGTCGGAATGTATTACGCGATAAATCCCAACAATGTTCATTACATACAGTCTTGGTTCGTCGGAATCAGCAGAAACATCATTCAAGAAGAATGGCTGACGTGTTTTTTAAAGGCCGTAACATCTCAGGACGATAAAAAAGACATTATCGAAAAATACGAATTCGGCCTTACCGCTTTGATATGCAGCAATAACTGCACTTTCAACTGCTTTATGAGCGGCCATGAGAAAGACGACCTTATTCGAAATCCGCGCAAGACTTTGCTCGCGGGGCTGCCCTTTATAAAAAAATCCCAATTCGCTTTGTCCAATCTGGGAAGCAAATGGATTATCAAACGGCACGTTCACGGCAATCTGGCAAATATGATTATCTACAATATAAACAGGCGCAAGATTTCTTTCGAAAAATACACCAAGATATGGGATGTGCGGCTGTTCGGATTTATCCCTCTGATATCCCTGTATCAGGAAGTCCCCGGCGGAAGCGGCAAAAAAAGGCTGCTTTTGTTCAAAATAATAAAACTGGCAAAAATATGTTATTAAATGTATAAAGCTAAAACGGTTGCTCTAACCAATGCATTTTTTAAAAATTTCACCGGCAGCGAGCTGGCGACATTAGACGCCGCAAAATATTTCCTGAAAAAGGGCTGCCGCGTTTATGTCTTTTGCTTTTCCAAGGGCGGCCGACTGATGAAGGCGGCGCCGGGAAAACTGAAAGTCATAAATATTCTCAAACAAAAAATACCGAAGATAAAGGCGGATATTCTTTACGGAAACCACTGGGCCGTCATGACAAAGCTGCTGGCGGACAAAAATTTCAGCGCAAACAAAATCATACACTTGTCGCTGTCGCCTTATCATGAATTCGAACGCGAGCCAAAATATGCCAAGCTGCTTTCCAAATGTCTTGGAAATTCTTGGGAAACCGCGCAGGTGCGCAGACGCGAAAACCCGGGGCTGGAAATCCAAGTCTTTAACAATTCCGTGACGCCGGATTTTTTCAAACATCACGCGAAGCCGCGCGAACACCTGAAAAGCCTGGCGATCGTCGGCAACAACAAAGTATTCAGCCCTGATGGCGAATTCGCGAAGATATTAAAAGCCCGCGGCATCAATGTCGTATTCTTTGGATTCGGAGGCGTGGAAAAAATGCTGACCCCATGCGACTTGCTGCAATTCGACGCGGTCTTTACCATCGGGCGCACCGTGCAGTATGCGATGGCTCTTGGAATTCCGGTTTTCTGCTATGACCGCTTCGGCGGGCCGGGATATATAAAAATATCCAACTGGGCGGAATGCGAGAAACTGAATTACTCCGGACGGACGGCAATATGCCCGGCGGGAGATTTCGAATCGCAGCTGGTCAAGAATCATGATGTTGGAAAAATCGCTGATGACTTGATTGGCGGTTATTCCGAGGCTCGGCGCGATTTGCGAAGCCTGCGTCAGATCGCGCGCGAAAGGTACGACCTGTTTAAGAACATAGAATCAGCTTTGAACGATCTGCCGGACTCATTGCTGGCGCGCGAAGACTTGGGCGAAGAAATTCCCG
>JAITJD010000003.1 GCA_031279085.1 Rickettsiales bacterium
CAGCCGGCCACAACCTGGCCGCCGACACTGCAACTGATATCTTCAAATCCGCCCTTGACCTGGTTCTTCTTTATGACATTGCTGGTTATCAAGCCGCCGGCCGTGCCCAATACCACGCCTGCAACAGAATCCGATATCAGGCGCGATGTGTTGAACTTGCCTTCCGCATTCTTCCATACGCTGGAATCAAAGCCGGATAGTACCGTGTTGATCTCGTTAAATGTTGATTGAATTTCAGCAGAAATATATTCTGCGGAAGAATCACATATCTTTCTATCTGGATACCAAACATGATTGCTATTATTACAGACACATATGGTGCCCACCATATGGCCGCCGCCCGCAATGCATATTTCTGCTTCTTCCGCTGCTATTGTGGCGGACGTTTTCTCACAAGACGAGCCATTCCATTCATATTTTGGATCTTTGCATTTACAAACTTTATTCACATTATCCCAAGTCGCTTCAGGGTTTCTCGCTGCGTTGCATTTATCCATTTGGTCTTGGTTAGGATCCGGACATGTGCCGACATTATTTTCAACCACCAAAGGAAATCCGTTATTGCACACGCATTGTCCATTTTTCCAATTAAATAAGACCCCGAAATTTTTAAGATTCTGACAATTTTTCTGGTCCTGAGGGATTGGAGGTGCGTCACATCTGGTTTTTGCAGAGTTTTCCACTTTGCCATTAGCGCATCGACAAATCTTCTTGTTTGAATCCCATACATAGCCTGCATTAGATTTTTTAGCACACTTGGCTTTCTCTTCTTCTATTAAATCTTCAGCGCCGACACACTTTGTTTTATCCGGTGTTTCATTTTTACCCGCATCTTTGCAAACACATTTGCCGCCTTCCCATTTCATATGCGGTCTTTTTTTGCATTCCGCTTCGTTCTTTGCCTTTTCAGCATTTACTTGGCTGACGCATTTTCCATTAACTTCGGTATATCCATCTTTACACAAAAAATAATAGCATCCCGTTGAGCCTGTTGTTGCGACCGGGTAATTGCCTCCGGTACTATAAGTATTTATAGTTGTTGGTGATAAAGAATAAAATTTATAAGCATTGGCTACTTCTATTACAGTTGAATCATCACATATTGTGCCAGGATCGAAATTTCGCCATATATCATACGTGCCCAATATATCGATACATTTATATACATTTACTATGCGACCGACATTATCAATAGTTCCAACAATAGAATCATACTTGCATTCCTCATCATTATTGTTAAAATCATTAGAATCACAAGAAAAACATTGATTTCCTCCCTGAGAAACCTTGACATATTCTTTATCTTCGCCTATAAAAAAATTACTTTTTGGGCATGTTGACGGGATACATTTCGCTGCTATGCCATCTTGTGCAAATAAAGTAAATATCAACAACAGTGCTGGAAAAATAACAAATTTTCTCATTATGAATCCTCCTAATCATTAATAAGCCCCGCAAAAAGCGCGATAGCGCGAAAGGCGGTTGGAGGTTAGTTGCAATTTTTTGGGAAAATGTGCCATACTTTCAATATGCAATACATTTCTTCCAACTTGTCCGACCGGAGTTTTCACCGTCTCCCTCGGACGCCCAAAACCAAAGGCAACTACACCACATCACAAGAATTATCTTGCAATAACATGAGTATATCACAAAAGCAAAATTGATAAAAGAAAAAATTAAGATTCTGTTGCGGACGCGGCATTGGGCACGGCTGGCGGCTTGACAATTCATCACCTGCATTCTTCAATCATCTGACTGATTTCCGCAGACAGAATCAAATCAGAGGCGCGCGCCTTTTCAATCTGCGCAAGCGCATACAGAACAGTGGCATGGTCGCGGTCGCCGACCAGCCTGCCGATTTCTGTCAAAGACAATTTCGTCGCGGACTTCAACGCGGACATCATTATCTGGCGCGCGCGCACAAGCATGCGGGCCCGCCCCGACCCGCAGACTTCATCGTATGAAACGCCCAGCTTGTCGCACATGGTTTTGACCATGGAAAGTGGAGTCTTGTTTTTCTGCAAGGTATCCGCCAGCAGTCTTTCCGCAATATCAATAGTGATTTTTTCCCCCATTAACTCCGCGTATGCGTTTATCTTTTTGGCAACGCCGGCAACCAGATGCCCGTCCGCGCCAATGCGCCCCGACAGCATTTCCGCAACTTCCAAAGAAACATCAGCGCGCGCCAGCATGGCTTTCTTGACATTTTTGTTCGGCGCGGCAATATCCGCAACCAAACCGGACGCCAGCAAAGACTGCATCCGACGGTCAAAGCCGCCCAAATTGCCCGGCGCGGCATTCGCGGTCAGAACTATATGCCGGCCGGACGCGCGCAGGTCTAAAATCAGCTGCAAGAATTCGTCCATCGTGGCGCGCTTGCCAGCCAGAACGTGCACATCGTCTAAGATAAATGTATCGCAGTTGCGGCAAAAGTCTTTGAACGCGAAAACAGAATGCTCTCGCATGGCGCGCAGAAATTCGGACACAAACTGGCCGCCCGTCATCATCAATGTGCGCCCGCATGCTTCGGAACTTATGCAGCCCGCCAGCAGGCTTTTGCCGCATCCCGACGGGCCATAGATGAACAACGGCGAAAACAAAGCCCCGCCGCCAGCCAGCTTTTTGCAGGCGGACAATACGAAAGCATTTTCTTCCGAAGCTATAAAGGCATCAAACGCGGCATGCTTTGAGGCAATCGGCGCGCTGGGCACAAAAGTCTTTGATTCGTTGTCGTTCGCGCCCCGCGCGATTGGCTGGGCGCGGTATCCGGCCCCGATATGAAGCCCCAGTCCGAAATCTGACGCGGCGGATTCAAGAATATTCAAATAAACGCTTTTGATAAAATCGACTGAGAATTGATTTGGCGCGATCAGGGAAACAATTTTGTCGCAGACAGTTATTTTTAATGGCGCAATCCAAGACTGAAAAGCATCGGAATCCATTCTTGCCGCTATTGCCATTTTGACAGACTCCGGGCTTGCCGCGACTGGCTCAACCGCCGTCATTTTTTTTACTGCTGCATGCATGCCGTTCCTCCTTATCCTTTCATATAGCGCCATCATCAAAAGCTTTCCGGCAATGGCGCGAATAAAAACGCCCCGCCAAACTCTTATGCTGTGCCACCGCGCGCCACGTTGTTTTTCCTTTCGCAACCGCCGCATGAAACCTTTGGCAGAGAAGCCGGAGATTTTCTGCGGCGCAGAATACAAAAGCCACCCACGCACAAACGATAAATTCCACTTTGCATTCATAGAATTTATCATCTATGCGATATCCTCTCTCTCTGATATTCGGATTGATTTCTCAACCGCTTGGATACGATAGTTAAGTTATAAGATATTTTTCAATTTGCAACTATTGTTTGCTAAATTTTCTCACATTTATTTTTTGACATCGATTCGTTTTTTTGCCAGATTTCTGCATATTGTATAGACACTGTATTGACACCGGCATTACTATATTCTAACATATCCGCCGTCTCGTTTTGCAATCAGTCCCTGCAATTCCAACAGAACAAGAGAGCGTTTTATTTCCGCAATGCTTTTTTTGACAAGTCCTGCCAATACAGATTCTGACAGCGGAATTATTCCTAATTTATCAATCAGCTCATTTTCGGATTTATTTTTTTTCAAGTCGGGCTGATTTTTATTTGAAACATTGCCAAAAAAATCCTCAATTCCGGAACATAATCCGGCGGCGCCGCTTTTTATAAGGCTATTTGGGCCCGCCGCCCTAGAATCGGCCGGATGCGAAGGAATTGCAAACAAATCCAATCCGTAATCAATTGCGAATCGCGCCGTCGCCATGCTGCCTGATTTTAAGTCCGCCTCCCCCAGTATCAATTTTTGGGAAAGACCGGCCACCCATCTGTTTCTTTGAATAAAGTTTGTGGCGACAGGCTGAAATCCGACGGGCATTTCGCTGACAACGGCGCCACGTTCTATTATTTCATAATAAAGAGATTCGTTTTCCAGCGGCCATATATAATCCGCGCCGCCCGCCAAGACAGCGATTGTCTTCGAATCCCCGGGAGCTCTCAACGCCCCCGCATGCGCCGCGCTGTCGGTGCCGATTGCCATTCCGGAAACAACAGCATGTCCGTTTTTCGCAAAAGATTCGGCTAGTTCGCTAACAAGTCTCATTCCGGCCGCGGTCGCATGACGCGTTCCCACGATTGCGACGGATTTTTTTGAAAAGACATCAATGTTGCCGCGCACAGTCAAGACAACCGGATGATTTTTTATGTTCCGCAATATCGGCGGATACAAAGGGCTGTCATCGGCCAGATATTTTATCCCCAGTTTTGCGGCTGCTTCCAGCTCGCGCAGGACGGAATCCCGAATCGCGTCGCCAGGCGCCAAGAAATCGGCGGCGGCGGCCGGGTTTTCAAATCTGCGAATCAATTCGGCATATTTGACCGGGCCTATGCCTGGCGTGCGCAAAATCAAAAGCTTGTCAAATAAATCTTCCATGAATCATACTATAACGCACGATGCAAAAAAACCAAGCGGCATTTAAAACCGAACCGATGCTGGCTTTCACATCAAATAAATTGAATTTCACGAACAGTGTATAAACGATTTTTTATAACATTCGTACCAAGACTTCATAATTTGCGGACGTACATTCTAATGGTTTTGGTTTGCCACTAAATTCTCCGCTCGCTTCAAATTTATCGCACTCTTTTTTCAAGGTCCGCAAATTTGACATGAACAAATCATATTGCGCCGGCTCTTTATCTTTCAGCACCAGCAGCTGGGAACGCAGCAATTCATTCTGATTCAGTCCCTTCTGTCCTTGGACCGAGCCGCCGATAAGTTTGTTTCCGAACAGTTCCATCGCGCCGACGCCGATGCCCGCGCCACCGACAACGCCTGCGACCGTGCCCCAGGTTCTGGCGGATTTTTTGGCATCCAGTATGCGGCTTTCAATCTTTTTGCTGTCCGTCCAAGATCCGCATGTTATATTGCGCCCCATTTCATAATAAACAGCCGGTATGTCGGACACATTAATCTTCGAATCATCAGATTTTAATTCGACGCGGACAAAACATACATTATTTGCGAAATTCTCGGTATCCTCAACCATAGACGAATAATCATTAGTATTGCTATAACGCGAAGCCCAGACAAAAGTATTTCCTATGCCGATATTGTTTGCTATGCAGGCCTGCTTTTCCTTGTCGCGCCTGTCCGGCGGCACCGGCGCCGACGGGGTTTCTGCCTTGATGCTCGACTTATCGACAGTCGCCGCCGCTGTAGCCTGTATTTGATTTTTTGATGCGGTCGCGCGCGGAGCGTTGCTGAATTGAGACACCATGCTGACCCTTTCTCGCGATGGACTTGCCGCCAAAGCAGCCGTGCTAACGATGGCAATCATAAAAAAGACAAAAAAGTTTTTCATTTAAAACCTCTGCTAATAATGGCTTTATTATATCATAAATTTGCTTTATAAAAAAGCGCAAATATCATAAAGCAAAACATTTTGTGCGTAAATCTTCACTTTTTCCACTTCCATTCAATTTTTGATTCGGTTCCTTTCGCCAGCCTTGCGATATTTTCACGATGACGCCACAGGCACAATGCCGAAATCGCGACAAATGCCCAGCCCACATTGAATCCGATTGCAAAGCCAAGAAAAGGAACGGTCAGAAACCCGACGATCGCGCCGGCCGAAGAGTATCCGGCGACCAAAACAACCAGCAGCCATTCCAATCCGCATACAACAAAAGACAGCGGGCTGACGGCCAGCAGCACCCCGAACATTGAAGAAGTGCCCTTGCCCCCCCTGAATTTCAGCCATACGGGATAGCAGTGCCCGATTATTGCGAAAAATCCGCACAGCGCGGCAAAACCTTCCCCCGCCAAAAAATATCCAAGAACCACAGCCGCGCTCGCTTTCAGCATATCCAGAATCCAGACCAATCCGGCCAGCTTTAATCCGCCCGCGCGCATGACATTTGTCGCGCCGATGTTTCCGCTGCCAAGTTTTCGCAAGTCGCCCTTGCCGGCTAGTTTAGAAATCAGCAGTCCGAACGGCATGCTGCCCAAAAGATATGAAATTATGACGCCCGCTGCATAAATCATTTTATTTTTTCTTGATTTTATCTTTAATTTTTATAAAATAGCATAAAACATGTTTAATTAAAAGGAAAATAAAGTGGCAAATCACAAGTCGTCAAAAAAGAGAATCCTGGTAAACGAAAAAAAGAATATCGTCAATACGGCGCGGCGCTCTATTGTCAAAACTGCCGTGAAGAAAGCTGTGAAAGCAATTGAGGCCGGCGATAAAGCGGCCGCAAGCTTGGAATTTCGCCGGACAGAAAGCAAAATCATGAAAGCCGCGTGTAAGGTCATGCCGAAAAAACGCGCCAGCCGCAAAGTGTCCCGACTTGCGAAAAAGGCGAATAAAATGGCATGATGCCGTTTTTATAAAAATTATCCGCCGGGACTAAAACCTCGGCGGTTTCTTTATAATCAAATCAAAATTCCACTATTATAAGCAAAAGAAAAAAACATGACAAAAGAAAAAATTTCGAATATAGATAGCAAAGCTATAAAAATCGCTTTTATACTTTGGGCTTCATTCGTTGCGGACAACAATCCCTACTTGCCCGTCAATGAAAAAAAAGCCGAAGAATTATGGCAGAATTATGAGAGATGCATTAAAAAATACGAATATTCAAATGCCTCCCATGTCAGAGATTAACCGGACAGAAAATCCTGGTAAGCGTCCGGAATTTTCTCCAAAAGCCCTATAAGCGGCATGCGATGAGATTTAATATATTTGCCAATAACGGCTAGTTCAGCGGCGCGCCCCAATGCTGTTGGATATTGCGCTCTACATCCATCGGGCTGACCAAAACCTGCGGCGTCAGTATGACGACCAGAACATCTCTTTGAGACTGCGTTTCGCGCGAACCGGACAGAGCCATAAAATCAGGGTCGCCCAGCCCGTATCTGGTATCATTGTTCGTCTGCTTTTCAAATCCGGACACAACCAGCATCTGGCCGGATTCCATAATAACCTCCTGCATAAAGCTACGTTCTTCAACCTCTGGCAATTGCAGTGTCACCTCGCCTATTGTCTGGGTGGACATGGTCAGCAGCTCGCGCACAGACATCTTGAACAGCAGCAGTATCCTGCCATTTTCCAACACATTCGGCAGCAGCTGCATGGAAAATCCCGTTTCCAAATCATCTTGGTCAACCGTGCTGGATTCAACGGTCGTGAAGTTGCGTGATTCAAACCGCTTGATGTATCCGGTTGTCTTCGTGTTGCTTACTGGCGCGACGCGGTTGTTGCGCGTTGTCACGCCCACATTGGTGACCAAGGACACCTTGCCCTGCTTTGCCAGCGCATTAATCAAAGCGGTGCTGCCGGCCACGCCCGACAAAGACCCGTTCACGATTTGATCCTGGGTGTAGGCGCCGGTAATTTCCGTTCCGCCTTCCATATGCGTCGCGCCGGTCAGGGACGATACCGCGTTTGACAAGACAGCTATGTTCATGCTGCTGGCCTCGGTGGTGGTCAGATTATTTTTAGGATTCGCGACAATGTTTATGCCGGATGCGGAATTTATCGCGGCGGCCAGATTCAATCCGAACGCGGAATTGTTGGAAATTGAGACTTGCAGAACTTTCACATCGATTGTAACCAGCTGGGACAGCCGCTTGTTTTGCTTTGCGATATAATCCGCGATGCGCGTCTGAACGGACGGCGGCGCGGTGACGGTTATCGTTCCCAGGCTCTGCGACACATTGAAGTTCGCGTTTTCAGTTTTGCCTATGATGGAGCTTATAGCTTTTTCAATTTCCTCCCATTCTTTCAATGTCGATTCTAACGAAACCTGATTTCCGTCGTCAGTGCGTATAGATGACTGATAGGAAACATCCGTCCCCAGCGCATATAATGTGAATGTCTTGGTTTCCGTTTCATAGAACACGATCGAGCTCTTGTCATAATACCACAGCAGGTCCAGATCGGTCGCAACCTGGGACAGTAGTCCGGACAATTTTCCAGTATAGGCCACATTCACCGTCTTTTTTAATTTTTCGGTGTTGATCTGGCTGTCTATTTTCACCGGTATGTCGGATATTGAATGTATATTGTTGGCCAAAACCTGCAAGGACACGGGCTCGCTGAGCAAAATTGTTATGCCGGTATCCGATTCGAACTTCGAAGGAAGATTATTTTTATGCTCCAACACTGTGGATTTGTTCCCCAGCCACACTCCCTCGGACATGGACACCGTGTCTCCGCTGGTAACTTTTGCGCGGGGATTTTTCGCCATTTCGAAAGCGTCGTATGCGTTTATGAAGTTTTGGTCCACCTCCGCTGCTACATACGTGGACTCTTTTTTCGCGCATGCGCAGAACAAAAGAACAAAAAAACAAAGAACAAATGTTTTTCTCATAAAAACCTCTCTCAATTAATATTCAAGAGTCCGAACCGCAAGCGCAAAGAACAGTTCGGTCTTTGGCTTTTGGTTTTTGCTCTTTGATTTTACTCTTCCGTGGTCGACACAACCAGCACCCTGTTTCCTTTATAGAATTTCGCGTACGGTATTGGAATCGCGCGGCCGAAATTGCGCACCAAGGCTGAGGCCACATCGACAAAACGGCCCTTGAAAACCGCGCTTGCCTCGATTGGATATTCGCGCGCCGCGGCCCAGACCAAATCCCAGCCTTCCTTGTCGCACCAGTCTTGCAAAACTTCGCGCAGAGTTTTTCCGCTGGCGACAACCCAGGAACGTACCTGGTCTTGCAGTTCTCTGGGCGCTTCGGCATCCGCGGATTGGTCGACGGATATTTCGCCGTCTCGCGATATTTCAGACGCCTCTGCTTTTTCGGCGAATACGGCAGCTTCCTCCAACCCCCTTCCGGCGCATTTTTTCCGCGAGCTGCGGGACACCGTCAAAACCTCGCCCCCGTCGTCTTCCAGCATTTCCCGATGCATCAGCGGCATGTCTGACGCCACATTGCATTCGTCGTCAAAGCCGGCTGGCATCTGGCTTCCGTGCAGCATGTTCGCGCCGCCGGACCAGCCGCTGAAATCGCCGCGCGCGCCGCCCATATTAAAATTATTCTCAACCACCAAATCGGCGCCTATTTTGGAAACAATTCTTATATTGTCGCCTTGTTTTTTACCGCATGACGCGGAGCCGTTGCACGAAACCTCTACATCCGCGTCCGATCCAGGCAACGGCCATGCCGGCACTTGGGTTAAAGATTTTGAAATATCCACATCATGCCTTTCTTCACTTTCTTCATAATAGCTGTAATCCGCCGCAGGCTCTTCTTTTGTATAAAAAACCTCTGACGTCACGACCTGGGGCAGATTTTCAGCGGCAAAACAATACCCAGCGGCAGTCGCGAACATGGCCATTATTAAAATCTTGCGGAACATTAAAGCTTCCTTTTTTAGTCTTTTGCACTATTATGTAAATATTATAACAATTTGACCGAATCTGTGCAAGACCTAAAAAAACGGCTCGGCTGATAAAAGCTTAAATCGGGATGTCGGATAAATTCGCACGAATCGCGAAAAGATGTTATAGTGGCAATCAGTTCGTCTTATGGAGCAGAAAATGCGCGACATTCTTATTTTATCTTTCACGGGCTTGACCGCTTTGGGAATCATCGGTCTGGCTTTTTTCATATCAGTAATAAATTTCAGGCTGAAACAGCTGGCTAAAACATTATCGCATCAATACGCGCTGATTGTCAAAATGCAGTCTGTTTTAAAAAGCAGGCATGCGACCAATGTCGTTGCTGAAAATGCGGAAATGATTTACCAAGACTTGCTGCAAAACCTGATACCGGTTATGGCGGCCATAGACATAATGCCAAGAAATACCGCCGAACATCCATTGTGGCGCGCGCTGGGCGGGATTATGGACGAGTATGCGAAAAACCCATTCGCGCTTGAAAAGCTGCGTCGGGCTATAAAGCTGGACTCGGAAACAGCGCGCAGCATTGACAACTATCTGAATCGGGCGGACGGATTCCTGCGGCATCTAAACAGCACTGATCCGGACGGAATTTTATCCGCGGCATTCACAGACGGGCTGCTGGGGCAGTCTATTACGTTTTTCGGACAGGCAAAGCAGCTGGCGGGCAATCTTGAATAAACTGTCGGAAAATCTTGTTATGGAAATATCCCGCCGGCGCGCGGAGCCTGATTGGCTCCTGCAATGGCGGCTGGCCGCTTTTGAGGCATGGCTGAAAATGAAAGAGCCGCATTGGGCGGAAATAAAATACGATCCGATAGATTATGATTCGCTTGATTATTACAAGGAAGCCGCGCCCGTGGACAATTCAGACTTGAAATCTGTTTATGAGAAAATGGGGCTGCCGGAATCCGAGCGGCAAGCCCTGCTGGGCATGGCCACCGACACAGTCATAGACAGCAGGTCCGTGCATACTTCATACACCGCCGAATTAGAAAAATCAGGAATTGTTTTCCTGCCGTTTTCCGAAGCCGTCGCCAAGCATCCCGAACTGGTTCGAAAATATCTCGGCACGGTCGTTCCGAACACGGACAATTTCTTCGCGGCCTTGAATGCGGCGGTATTTTCGGACGGCACTTTCGTCTATGTGCCTAAAAACACAAAATGCCCGATTGACCTGGCCAGTTATTTCAGAATAGAAACCGCGAAAATCGGCCAGTTTGAAAGAACCTTGATAATCGCGGACGAAGGCGCAGAATTAAGTTATCTTGAAGGGTGCAGCGCGCCGCGCCGACCGAATCATCAGTTGCACAGCGGCGTTGTGGAAGTGATCGCGCATGACGGCGCGCTGGTGAAATATTCAACCGTGCAGAATTGGTATGCAGGCGGCAAGTCCGGCGGAGGAATCCTGAACTTTGTAACCAAGCGCGGCGCATGCGGCAGAAACGCCAGGCTGTATTGGACTCAGGTAGAGGTGGGCAGCGCGATGACATGGAAGTATCCGTCAACGATTCTGCGGGGGGACGGCGCGTCCAGCGACTTTTATTCATTGACAATCACACGCGGACGCCAGCAGGCCGACACCGGCACCAAGATGATTCATATCGGGAACAACACCGCGTCAAACATCGTGTCTTATGGCGTCGCATTGGAGGAGTCCGCTCAAACCTATCGCAGCTTGGTCAGCTTTGCCGGCATCGGCGGCAAGAACGTATCGAAATGCGACAGCAGAATCATCGGCGATTCGGCGATAGCGAACACATTGCCAAGAATCGTGCATGACAATGGCCAGAACGAGCAAAGCCACGAAGCGACAACCGGCGCGATTGACGCCGCATCCCTGCTCTATTTGAAGCAAGCCGGTTTAGAGGAAGACGAAGCCGCGGCGTTGATAGTAAGCGGCATGGCGTCGCCGGTCATCAGCCGGCTGCCGATGGAATTTCTTGTTGAATCAAAACAGCTGATCAAGATGGCGCTTCGCAAATAGCAAGTTTGTCTCGTATTATTCTCGACCTTCATTTTTTGCAAGCATCGCCGCATTAGATTCCTGCCTGACTTTATATTGAAAATCTCTTACTCTATACCCCGCCAGGAATATTTTGCCACTGTTTGTTTCTATTTCTACCTTTTCATTGTAATTATTGACGCTCATGACTTTTTCAAAAGATATTCCCAGCAAACCAAACAGTTTTTGTGTTTCATCCAATGAAAATATCGGAACGCTCATAATAATATCTCCCAAGGGATTTTCGGATTTTTCCCGCTTGCCGCGCAAATTTTCATAAAAATCCCTGTCGTATTTCCCCTTGGAGTATTTGATAAGCAATTGAAGATATTTCGCGGTTCTAGAACTATTGTAAGGAATCTGATCTATAAGCAGAGCCGCATTGCTGAAAGCAATATCATCTATGCCGCGATTTTTCAACTCATTTAAAATTTTCTCAAAATTTTTGCTGTTGTGTAAAAATGAGGCCATATAAATAAAAGTTGAAACATCCAAGCCTGTTCCAAAAGACCTTCCTAACCGCTCTCTGGGATTTCCGGATATTATTGGCGTGGATTTGTTTATCAAATCAGCAACTTTCATCAGCCGCGCAAATCTTCGTTCCTCAAGCTGCGGATCATCGGATTCTTTAATTGAATGTGTCCATTCGATAAATTCAGAAAAGCTATCTTTGAAGTTTTTATTTTGCAAGTTATTTATTCCTTTCGAAAAATTCATGAACAATTCCTTTTTATTAAATAATTTTATCACAAAAATATGCAATTTTCAAATATTATGTTATAATACGACCATAATTGTTAACGGATATTTGAAATGTTGAAAATAAAAAACCTTACCGTGTCGCTGGGCGGGAAAAAATTGCTGACAGATATAAATCTGACGGTCGCCAGCGGGGCGCGCCACTTGCTGACCGGCCATAATGGCAGCGGAAAATCCACTTTGGCGCAAACCATTGCGGGCAATCCAGATTATACGATTGATAATGGCCAGATTATTTTCGACGCCCGTGATATCACGGGCGAAAGCGCGACAAGGCGCGCATTGCTGGGGGTTTTTCTGGGCGCGCAGAATGTGCCGGAAATACCGGGCCTTACGATAATAAGCTTTTTGAAGCATTCGGCGGCCGCGCACAGTCGCTTTCAAACAGGCAAAGACCTTTCCATGGGCGAATTTCTGGCCATGCTTGAATCGGCGCGCGCGCGACTGGATATTCCAAAGGAATGGCTGAACCGCAGCATCAATGTGGGCTTTTCGGGCGGCGAAAGAAAAAGACTTATGCTGCTGCGCCTTTTGATGGCAAAACCTGTCCTGGCTGTTTTGGACGAGCCTGATTCAGGCGCGGACGCATCGGTGCAGCAGCTTATCGCAAGTGTTATGAAAGAGCTTGAAGACACAAGCTTTCTGTTCATAAGTCATCAGGATGCGTTTGCAAAACTGGCAAATCCGACGCAAACAACCAGTTTGTCTTCCGGAAAAATTATGATATAATTAAAATCAAATGCTAAAAAAAGGATTGAGAATCATGTCAAAAAAAACAACGGCGGATAATAAATCAAATTTGGTTTCGTGGATTTTTACAAAGCCCGCCAAATTTTCATTATTATTATTATTATCATTCGCATTAATTACCCTCCTGTCCGTCTTGTGGATTGCAGTAGTACACGGTCTGAACAAGTTTGCCGTCATGGAGCCCATGAATATGATAGGCCTGTTCATTATAATGGCGGCCGCTTTCGTATTTTCGGTTTTCAAGCTGATAAAATGGCTGCCCAAAGATAATCTTGACCGGCGCAGCTTCATTGCCGTAAACAACGGGCTGTCGATTACATGCTTTATATTCACATTGCCTGCAATCCTGCTGACTACCAGCGGCGCGGCATTCCGGACTATGATCTGGCTGCAATTTAATTCGCCGGCGCTGTTCATGCTGGTCACGGCTTTTCTCGTATTGTTTTTTCTGTATGTAGTCGGCTTATCTGTTTCAAATATATGCTCGATATACCGCCGCGCGGCTGCGATGGGCGTTTCCGGTTGGAAAATACTGCTGTCGTTTCCGTTCGGATTTTACCTATTTTGGTTTCCGGGATACCTGCTGCCGGAAGACGGCAAGCCAAAGCCGGCGATAGCAATAAAATCAAAATGGTATTCCGCCTTTACGGACTGGGTCGTCGGACGGCCGATCAACACGATCCTGACATGCGCGCTTGTATTGATTCTGATGTTTCCGGCGTATGGTGGCGCGCCTATCTGGATTGTTTTTTTGGGGCTGGTATTCTGCGTATGGCTGCTGATTGCCGGCAAAAAGAAATTCATCAAAAACATTGGGGGAGTGTTCGCCACTTTTGCCGCGTCGTTAAACATCGCGCTTATCTTGCTGGTCATCGGGATTTTTGGGCTTGCGATAAGTCGGCATGATACGCGCGCCGTCGATGCAGCGCCTTTGATTGAATCAGAAATAAAAATGACGGAAACAAGTCAAACAAGGCATTGAAATGAACGAACTGGCTTTATTTGTGGGCGTGATATTTATTCTCTGGCTGGGCAAGACAATATTCGTTCCAATCATGATAGCGGCGTTTTTATGGTATCTGATAAACGCCATGTCCGCTTATTACCGCAAAATTATGCCTTTCAAACATTCTTCGGCCAAAAAGATTTTCGGAATACCAAAGCTGTTCGACTGGATTTCCAATATTCTTTCGCTGGCGACATTCGGCGTGGTGATTTACTTGTTCATCACGCAGATACGGCCCATGTTTGCGGAATTGACGGCCGCCCTGCCTGAAATTCAGCACAAGCTGCTTTTGCTGGGCGACTATCTGCTGGGCTTTTTCGGCCTGTCGTTCAATCCGGATAATCTGCCGAACATACCGGGCGTTATTGCCAACATAGGATATTCGGCCGCCGGAATCGCGACAACGGCCGGAATGGTTTTAGTGTACATATTCTTTATGTTCATAGAGCAAAGCACTTTCAACACAAAATTCGCGGCTTTATTTCCTAATAAAACGCGCTCGAAAAAAATGCGCTATATATTAAGCAGCATCGACGAGAACATGAAGAAATACATGTTTATGAAAACGCTCATTTCGGCAATCACCGGCGTATTGTCGTATTTCTGGCTGCATTACATAGGATTGGAATTCGCGGGCATCTGGGCGTTCATAGTTTTTATCACAAGCTATATCCCGACCATAGGCGCAATTGTCGCATGCTCGCTGCCAATCATATATTCTGTTGCGACAGCGGACACGATGAATATTCCGATTCTTACGGCGGCCGGGCTGATCGGATTGCAAATATTGCTGGGAAATTTGATAGAGCCAAAACTTACCGGCAAAACATTGAATCTGTCAACTCTGGCGATTTTGATAAATTTGGTCTTTTGGGGAATGCTGTGGGGTGTCGCCGGAATGTTTTTCAGCGTGCCGCTGCTGGTTGCGACATTCATAATCACGGCTCAGTTTGACTCTACGCGCTGGATAGCGGTTCTGCTGTCTGCCAACGGCGAGATACCCGAAAAGAAAGACGAGGAATAAGCTTTCTATTTCACTTCATTTTTCACTTCATTTTCCTTTTTGACGCACTTTAAATATTCATCTGGACTAATAATTGTCCAGCATTGCTTATTCAGTTCGGCATTATGGTCATTGCCTTTCCCGAAAGCCAGTTCCTGGTTGCTATACTTGATCGCTGTTCTGCAATAAGCGGGCGCGTATTCCGTTTTGTCAGAAAAAAGCTTTCCTGTTTCGCAATTGACGCAAACGCCGGTATCCGGATTCGCTCCATTCTTTGGATTGCCTTTGCATTCGACGCATGTTTTGTCCGCATCTGACTTGAATGCATATCCCGCCAGGCATCTGTATTTATAGCATTTTGCGGTGTCGTCATATTTCGGCTCATGCGCTGCGGCGTTAAAATCTTTCCAATCCGCGCATAAGTCCGCGTCGGTCAAAGTGCATTTGGTCGGATCCACCGGATCGCAATCATCCTTTGCGTAATTCGCCTTGTACCCGTTTTTGCAAAGCAATGTCGGGGTGCCGACCTTCATCACTGTCGCGGTGGACACCATATCTTCCCAGCCGCTACGTTCTGCGCGCACCACCATGGGCTGCACAAGCGCGCCGTGCCCCCTGGGCAGCCAGCCGGATACAGCCAGAACCATATCGTGCTCTTGGGTTTTGTTTAATCCGCACCCCACAGGGTCATTCATATAAAACATTGAAATTTGACTTTCAATATTCGCACCTTGGGTCGCTATTTTGTAATTTGCAAACTTCGCCTTGGTTATTAATGTGGAATCGCAAAAGTTGTCGTCGCGCGGAGTTGTGCATCCGTCGCCGCCATAATTTTCCTTGCAGAGCCAAAAACACTCGCCCAATCCACCCTCAGGCTCGAAATAAATTGTAAGTGCATTGCCTTTGTTTTTGTTCGTGCCCTGCGCCTGGGTTACGCAAAACTTTGCGCCGTTGGCATTAACATCGCGCGCAATCAACAGCAATATCGCCATTTCATCGTCGGAAGTTCCACGATTCGGCTGATTGTGCGCGGCCCCGTTCCAATTTTTGCAACCTGCAAGACTATTGCCTACGCATGCATCTCCCACGTTGTGGCTTTTGCAGAGACGTTGATTATTCGACAAGCCAGACGCGCCCCATGAGGACCTCAAACCGGATATATTTATTCCGCCTCCAACGGCGGGAATGAAGAACAAGCACCCAAGAAGAATTATTATAGTTTTCAAGCAGTTCATTTTTTATGCTCCAAAGTTTTATATGCAAAAAAACCACCGGAGAATCTGGTGGTTGGAGCTTTCTAACAATCTACTGAATTGCGTGGCTTATTCAATATATTCGCCACACTCCAACCTTGGTTGGAATGCCTTCATCCTTGCGGATGCAGTAGACTGGGTTAGAAAGCCCAATGCAGAAACACTCTGCATTACTCAAATTATAATAATATGCACATATAAAGTAAATGAGAAATTACAAGGCCGCCGATTAATCGCGGAATGACGAGAAAAAAAGAATAAGACCAAACCAGCTAACAGTTAATTCCGGCAAATGCTTCGATTATTGTTTCCTTGGCGCTTTGCAGGTTCATATTAAGGTTCACGGCGGCGGCAAAATCATGCCCGCCCCCGCCCAGCTTTTCCGCCACACTGCGCACGACGACCGTTTCGCTGCGCAAGGAGACATAAATTTCGGACGATTTGGCTTCCTTTAAAACAGCCAGGACTTTGACCCCTTTGACATTGCGCAGACACATTACCAGGGCCGTTTCGCCTGAATCCAGCTTTTTATACGATTTGTTCGGAATCTCCGCAATCGCCAGCGCGCCGCCGTAAAAGAATTCCGCATTGGCCAGCGCCTGTCCCTGCGCGGCTATATCCCAGCGAGTGCACATGTTGATGTTCGGCAGAATCGCGCGCGCATCCGCGCCTAGATCAACCAGCGACGCGGCGACGCGCAGCGCGTTTCCATTGTCGATATAATTGAACCCGCCGGTATCGGTATAAATCCCCGCATACAGGCAATTCGCGGCATTCGCGCTGATTTTCCAATTCGCGCTCTTTGCGATTTCATAAATTATTTCCGCAGTCGCGACAAAATCGCCGGCATGGATATTCAGATTTGCATAATCGTCGTTTTCGCCGGTCTTGTGATGATCTATCTTCACAGTGTCGCGCGCCGAATTAAAAAAAGACAATTGCGCGGCGCCGATTTGTTTTATTGACGGCGAATCCAACGATATGGCCAAATCGTATTTTTTCGCCGGCATTTTCCCTGCATACATCATATCGCCGCGGCCAGGAATAAAGTCATACTTAAACGGCAGGTTTCCGTCATAAATCACATCAGCTTTCTTATCAAGACTATCCGCGATCAGAAAACGCAGGCCCAGCGCGGCCGACAGCGCGTCCCCGTCCGGATTCTTGTGCCCAAAAATCAGGATAGTTTTTGCATCCGCGATTTTTTTAGCCAATAAATTTATTTTCTCTTCATTCATAATTTCAGTCTCTTTATCATCGAAATTGCGTTTTCTAAAATTATCGCGGCTGATTCTGAATCCAGATCCGCGTTTTTTATTCCGCTGTCTTTTATCTTTTCGCCGGCCGCGACGCTTGTCAGATTTTCTTCCATGAAAACAATCGGCAAATCCGTGCATGCGGCCAAATCCGCCGCAAAGCGACGCACGGATTTTGTAGTTTCGGAATCGCTGCCGTCCGAACGCACCGGCAGTCCGACCACGATTCCGGCCGCTTTTTCTTCCATAGCGATTTGCGCGATCAGCTTTTCGGCAGGCATCAAGCCGGATTTGCCGATATCAATTCGTGGACGCGAAAACAAAAATTCCTGCCTTTCGTCCGAGACGGCCAGCCCTATGCGCCGACGCCCCCAATCTATTCCCAAAAGCCGTCCGGCGCGCGGAAAATCCTTGAAATCTGCCAAAATCATTGTATAATGCCTTGTTGATTGAATCATAGGATACGAAATGTCATTTAGCAAGCAGCAATTGCAGAAATTCGCCAATCTTATCAGGATAGAAATCTCGGACGAAAAGCTGGAGGAAATGAATATAGACTCCATTATCGAATGGCTGGACAAATTGCAAAAGATAGACACGCGCGGGGTCGAACCGATGCTCAGCCCGTCCGAACATCCCCTGCCCCGACGCGCGGATATTGTAAAAGACGGCGGCTTGCGCGATGCGGTCTTGGCGAACGCGCCGGACAAGACGGGCGCGTCGCGCGGATATTTCGCCGTTCCCAAGGTTATTGATGAATAAAAACAAATAAAGCGAAAGATGATGATTGATCTGACCATTACCGAAGCCCTTGCAAAATTAAAATCCGGCGAAATCAGCGCAACGGAATTAACGCGCGCATATCTGGCGCGGATTGAAAAATATGGCAAGGAATTAAACTGCTACATCACTTTGACGCCGGAACGCGCGTTGGCCGACGCGGCAGCCAGCGATGCGCGATATGCGGCCGGAAATCCGCTGCCTTTGGACGGGATTCCCATCGGAATGAAGGATTTGTTCGCCACGCGCGGCATTCGCACGACCGCAGCGTCGCGCATGCTGGAAAACTTTATTCCGGAATACGAATCGACCGTTTCACAAAAGTTTATTGATTCTGGAACCGTTTTGCTGGGCAAAACAAACCTAGACGAATTCGCGATGGGAACATTTTCCAAGACAAGTTTCTTTGGCGCGCCGGTAAATCCGTACCAGATGGAAAGGAAATTAACAGCCGGCGGATCGTCGGGCGGCGCGACATCTGCAATCGCGGGCGGTCTGGCAATCGGCGGAACCGGAACCGACACGGGCGGCTCGATACGTTTTCCGGCCGCAATCACCGGATTGGTCGGCATGAAGCCGACATACGGATTATGCTCGCGCTGGGGTTGCGTCGCGTTCGCATCCAGCCTGGATACGCCGGGGCCAATCGCCCGCACGGTCGACGACGCGGCGCTGCTGCTGTCAGCCATGGCCGGTCATGATGACAAAGATTCAACCAGCGCAAACGCGGGCTTTCACATTGAAAACGGTTTGCAAAATATTGGACTGAATAAATTGCGCGTCGGCATAATTAAAGAACTTGCAAATGTCGAGATATCGGCAGACATGAAAAAACTGTTCGACGCGCGCGTCGCTGATTTTAAAGCGGCCGGCGCAGAAATTGTAGAGATATCTATTCCAAACATCCTGGATGCGCTGGCCGCATATTATGTAATTGCGCCGGCCGAGGCCAGCTCTAACCTGGCGCGCTACGACGGCATGAGGTACGGCCTGCGCGTCGAAGGCGCCGACTTAATCGACACATACAAGAAAACCCGCGCGGCCGGATTCGGCGAAGAGGTCCAGCGCCGCATGGTTGTCGGCACCGCAGTTTTATCATCGGAATCCTATGAAGTTTATTTCATGCAGGCCGCGCGCGTGCGCAGGCTGATTGCCGACGCATTCGGCCGCGCGTTCGGGCAATGCGATTTGATTGTATGCCCGTCGGGCGCCGGACCGGCATTGCCGCTGGATTCAGATTTGACACCTTTGGAATATTACGCGCTGGATTTATTCACAGTCGCGATGAATCTGGCTGGCGTGCCCGCATGCAACGTTCCATGCGGACGCGCTTCAAACGGCCTGCCGCTGGGCATGCAGGTTGTCGGAAACAAATTCGACGATATGCGCGTCTTGCAGCTGGCCAAGCATATTGAAGGCTTTGCCGGCCTGGACAACAGACCGACCAAGGTCATGGGGAGATAAAGAGCCCGCGCCGAGCAGTGGGATTTTAAGGTGAATTGTCTATGTTAAGGTTAAGTTTGTTTTGGTGGCTAGGGACGGAATCGAACCGCCGACACAGGGATTTTCAGTCCCTTGCTCTACCAACTGAGCTACCTAGCCAAGGCGAAAGAGATAATAAGGCACGCGAATAAAAAAATCAAGGGGAAATAAAATATGTTCATGATAAAAGGCAAAACCGGCGATTGGGAACTGGTAATTGGATTGGAAACTCATATTGAGGTTCTGTCGGAATCAAAACTGTTCAGCGGCGCGTCTGCGGACTATAACCCAACCGTATCCCCAAACACCCAGGTATCTATGGTGGATGTCGCCATGCCAGGCATGCTGCCAGTGCTGAATGAATACTGTGTTGAACAGGCGATTCGCATGGGGCTGGGGCTGAATGCGGAAATATCGCGGCTCTCGCGGTTCGCGCGCAAGCAATACTTTTACCCCGACCTGCCCCAGGGATATCAGATTTCCCAGCCAGCCGAAGAACCGCCTGTCGTCGGTCGTGGCCATGTCGAAATCATTGGCGACGATGGCAATCCAAAGAAAATCTTTATTGAACGCGCGCACTTGGAACAAGACGCCGGAAAATTGAAACACGACGCGCACCCGACGAAATCTTTCGCGGACTATAACCGAACGGGGGTCGCGCTGTTGGAAATAGTAACATTTTTGGATGTTAAAAATCCTGAAAACAACTCTTATATCACATCTCCGGACGAGGCGGAAAAATACCTGCGCGAGATTCGCGAAATCGCGCGCGCATTGGGCGTATCCAAGGCAAATATGGAAGAAGGCAGCATGCGCGCGGACGTGAACGTGTCTGTGCGCAAAGTTGGCGAGACAGGATTCCGCACGCGCACGGAAACCAAAAACATGGTGTCTTTCAAATTCATAAAGACCGCGATTGAATTCGAGGCTCGCCGTCAAATCGAAATCTATGAAAACGGCGGAACGGTATCCCAAGACACGATGCACTATAACCAAGATTCTGGCACAACAACCGTTGCGCGCAGCAAAGAAGACGCGCTGGATTACCGTTATTTTCCAGACCCTGACCTGCTGCCGCTGATTATAGAAGAAGAAACAATTGAACGAATACGCGCCGCATTGCCGGAATTGCCGTCCGCGCGCCGCGGGCGCTATATCGGCAATTTCGGCCTGTCCGAATACGATGCGGCGCGACTGACCGAATCGGCCGACATATCGAAATGGTTTGACGCGGCCGTCGGGGATAAGCCGGAACGCGCTAAACCGATTGCGAACTGGCTTATCAGCGAGCTGTTCGCGCACCCCGAACATTGGACGACAGAAAACTCTGTCGATGCAGCTGAGCGCGGCATAGCGCGGATTATCACTCCATCGGATCTGGCCGAATTGGTCGATATGATTACGGCAAATGAAATCAACGGCAAGCAGGCCAAAGACATATTTATAAAAATGTTGGATAACGAATCAGGATCGCCGCGCGAAATCGCGAACCGATTCGGAATGAAGCAAATCACGGACACGGGCGCGATAGAGGCGGCAATCGACGAAATCATCGCCGCCAACGCCGGACAAGTCGAGCAGTATCGCAGCGGCAAGACCGGCCTGATGGGCTTCTTTGTCGGCCAGGTCATGAAGGCAACCAACGGCGCGGCAAATCCGGCGACAGTCAACGAAATATTAAAAAATAAACTGAATTGAACAAAGGATTCGCCATGAGCGCACCTATAAAAATTATAAAAGACCCGGCATACTTTATAACCGGAATTTGCCAATTTGATTTTACTCCGCCAGATGGACGCGAATCGCAGAAAAAACAGACATCAGAAAAAATATGCTCATCGACCAGCCCCCAGACGCGCTTTGCCGTACGGGCTGCGCATTAGAAAAAACGATAAGATAGACATGCTTGCAATCGAATACCTTTTGACCAAATACAAGCCATTCGATGATTTGGAAAAAGGCGACCTGAATCGCCTGGCTTTGTTCGTGTCAAAATACGGCGAAAAAATTTATAACCGCGCGCCCGGCCAGCCGGTCATAACGGCCAGCGCGGTTGTGGTCAATCCTGATTTTACAAAAATACTGATAATGCGCCACAAGCTGCACGGATTCTACAAGCAATTCGGAGGGCATGCCGACGGAAACTCCGATTTGACCGCCGTTGCTGAATCAGAGCTATGGCAGGAATCCGGCGCGCGTGGAAAACTGATGGATAAAAATCCTTACGATTTGATTCGATGGAATTTTCCAGACCGCCAGAAAAACAATATTTTTTATCCCGCGCACGACTGCTTTGACATAGCGTTTTTATTTATGATTTCCGATACCGCAAAAATAAATCACAACAAGAAAGAAGTCTTGGACACAAAATGGGTGCGGCTTTCGGACTGGCGCGATTATTCCGACATGTCTAATCCCGTATACAGGGATAACCTGCAAAACATGGATTACCAGCAGAGAATTTACAAAAAGATAAAATTGCTCAACCGATGAAAAGATTCCATATCCAAACTTTCGGCTGCCAGATGAATGTCTATGACGGCCAGCGAATTGCAAACATGCTGGGCGCGCGCGGCTGGACGCCGACAGATGACTTGGCGGTTGCGGATTTGATTATTCTAAACACATGCAGCGTCCGCGAGAAAGCCACAAATAAAGTATTTTCGGCCCTGGGCCGAATCCGCAGAAACAAAAAGAAAAACGCTCTGTTTGGCATCGTCGGGTGCGTCGCGCGCGAATCGGGCGCGGACGCTTTCCGCCGCATACCGGAATTGAACTTTGTCCTGGGGCCGCAAAGCTATCACAAGCTGCCCGAAATCTTGGATAACCCTGATGCCAAATTATTAAATATTGATCTTACGGGGCTGGAAAAATTCGACGAAGTTTATGCGCCGACTGCCCGCGCGGAGGCAACGACAAGCCCCTTGGCTTATATCCCAATCCAAGAGGGCTGCGATCATTGCTGCACTTACTGCATTGTACCGTTCACACGCGGGCGCGAATTGTCCCGCCCATTCAATGATGTGATGCGCGATGTCCGGCATGCCGCGGACGCCGGCGCGATAGAAATCTGTTTTCTGGGTCAGAATGTGAACGGATATAAGTATTCGCTGGCGAATCTTATCCGCGAAACGGCCGCCCTGCCCGGCATCAAACGAATCAGATTCACCAGCAGCTACCCGACGGAAATGACCGACGATCTGATAGACTTGTTCCGCACCGAGCCAAAACTTCTGCCGTTTTTAAACCTGCCGATACAAAGCGGATCGCCTGATGTGCTGACAAGAATGAACCGTCCATACAGTCTGGATTTATATATGGATATTATAGAAAAACTTCGCAAAGCGCGGCCCGACATTCAAATTTCCAGCGATTTTATCGTAGGCTTCCCGGGCGAGACTGACGCGGATTTTGAACAAACGGTTGAAATCGCCAAGCGCGTTAAATACATAAATTCCTATTCATTCAAATACAGTCCGCGGCCGCATACGGCGGCGGCGCTTATGAAAGACCAGATTCCGGATAACATAAAGCGCGAGCGGCTAAAAATTCTGGACGGATGCTTGAACGAGCTGCAAAGGAATTTCAACGAATCATGCGTTGGGGAAACCATGCCCTGTTTGCTGGAAGGCGCGGACAAAAGCGGCGGAAATTTGGTATTCCGCACGCCTTATATGCAGCAATGCATAGTCATGAATCATGAAAAAGAGAAAAATGCCGCGCTTGTCATGATAACAATCACATCCGCAACCAAATCGTCCCTGCGCGGAAAACCAGCTTAACCGTCAGAAAATGAATCTGACATTCGCCGACAATTTATGGCTGATTCCGACATTATCCATCATCATCTCGTACGAAAAGCCGCATCCGGCAGAATCCGATATCGACCAAAAGTCCGCGTTCGCCCCGATGCTTTTAATGCCGCCGGTTCCAACGCTCATGAAAAGCTGATAGTTGTTTTTAATGCCGGCATATTTGCTGCTGAATCCCGCGATGCCGCCCGCATGAGCCGACAAGCCGAATTCTGAGAAATTAAGAACCTTTTCATATTCCAGCCATGCGCCCGCGAAAGGCGAAATGTAAAAGTCGTCGCCGGCATCAAATTTTACTCCGATATCCGAAACTCCATAAAAAGAAAATCCGTCAGGGTTGCGCGCGGCGCCGAATCCGTCAAAAAGCATGCCGGTTTCAAATTTTGACATGGTGAATCCCGCCACAGAGTCTATCCACAAAGTTTTGCCGCTGAAAATCCACCTAATGTTTCCGCCATACAGCGCGCCGGAAAACTCATTCATATCGCCAGAATTTTCAAGCCTGCCGAAATAGCCCGTCGCGGACAAACTCCAATCACCAATCAAAGCGCCGGCCGATGCCGACGCCCAATACAAATCGGAATCTTTTGACAGGGCATAAGACGCCCCGAAAGACGCGCCGTCTGATTTTCGCAGCAATCTCGCGGCGCCGGTCGCAAAGCGATTGAAGGCTTTGACCGGTTTCATCAAATTTATCGGATTCAGCGACACTGAACGTTTCATAATGTCTTGAAGCTCTTGCATTGTCTTTGCGCTGTTCATCGCCGTTATAGTCGGATCGTGGAGAGATGCCATTCTGTTCACAAATCCGCCCATCGACGACCCCAGTATTTTTTTATAATCTGTCTCACGTTGAATATTCAGATAAATGCCGCCGTCGCGCTTAATTGCGCTGGCGGAATACAAAGGCCCCAGCCCGCTGGTATTAATCGACACGGTTCCATCTCCAACTACATTGGACAAAACAAGACTTTCATCAAGCTTGCCGATGTCTTTAACATTGATTACAATATTTCCAACCAGCTCGATTTCCAGCTGCGCGCCACTTATCTGCATTGTATCCGAGCTATTATCAAAAACGATTATCGAATTGTCCAGTATCAACAAATCCGCCGATTCGGCAATGCTCATTATATCCGAGAACCGCAATCCATCAGCATTCTGAACCAATATTGAAAATTTCGCGCCATCTTCAACGTCAAGTTTCGTCATGTCGGAATACGTTTTGACTATCTGCGTCAATTCGGCGCTTTCGCCGACATGAATCTTCCCCGAGATTATTCCGCTGTTGCGCAGCTGCAAAACGCATCCGGCGCAGATAAAGAAATCCCCTTCGATACTGCCCATATTATGAAAATAAACGGTATTGGCAATATTTACGTTCTCAGCATTTATAACAGACCATTCAGAAACGACAAGGTCCTGATACACATTCCAGTTTTCCGTATTGATTATCGAATCGACATACAGGGGAGATGATGCCAAAGTCCCCCCACAGATAACCCACACCGCAAAAAATGCAGCTATTGTTCTCATCTCCTAAATAAGAAGATTAGCAAATAAGAATCTATTCACAAATACATTTTTGCAAATTTCGATAACTCCTTGAAAAAAAATTTATATATGACTAAATATAATGCACAAGGTATAAGCCAAGGAGAAAAACATGAATTTCTTTAAAAAGGCAGGAAACAAGATTTCTGCAAAGAAAGACTTGAATATTATCGTATCTTACATGAAATCAAGATTAAAATTCGAGCTTGATTGCGCAAGATACGCAAAGAATACAAGGTTTGTTATCGACGCGAACGACAGCCAGCTGGTTCAGGCGTCAAATCTGGCCGATTCTGTCATAACCGACTTTGACGAAATAAAAAGGCGAACGGAGCTGCAAAAGAAAAACGCGATAAAAAACAAGAACGGCGCCGAATTGTCCCCTGACGAGATTTTTATGATAGACATGTCGGCATTAAGGGATATAAAGAAAGCGGGGCTGAAAAAGCCTCTGACGCCGGATGAAAGAAAAACGATAAGGTCGGCCGTGCAAAAATTCGGGCAGATTTACTCAGAACAGATAAGGATTTACAATGCACGGGGAAGATAATTTATGATAATCCCCGGTGAAACCGGGGATTTTATTTTTAAAATATATTTTTCTTTTCCAACCTGCCCCAGCCGACGTCCACTTTGCTTATTATGCGAATGTATTTTATCTCGATTTTAGAAAATTCCAGAATGGTTTGACTTCCTAGGGATACAGACCTATACACACCGGAAAAAGATGATGGTATTTTTAATTTGCGCGAACAAAAGCAAAGGATGAGAAATGTTCAAATTACTGCAACACCTGATAGCATTCAAATACGCATGCAAGCTGAATCACTGGCAGACCGATTCTTATTCGGAACACCTGCTGTTTGACCGGCTGGCCGAAGGCATTGACAATTCGGCGGATGATATAGCCGAGAAATATTTTATGGCCGCCGACGATAAAAAAACTTTAAAGCCAGAACTGCTGAATCCCAAAATGATAAACAAGGATTTGGTAAAAATGTGCCATGACATAATAGAGCATCTGGAAGAACTGCAAAATGACGGCACACTTGACAAAGGCATGGATTCATTGCTAAGCGGAATAGAAGAAGATTTTTTAACAAAACTGGCTTTGGCGAAAATGGTCTGACTTTATATAGATTAGGCATATATTCTGAAATACCGACAAATTACAACCGCTTGATTGCGACGGCTTTTGTGTTATAATAGCAATAAAAAGAGATCGTTGTGAGAAAGATAGTGGATAAATCCATAATGGGAAACACGTGGTTTGTGGCTTTGGCTCCAGATGAAGCGGCTCTAAGCCCGATCGCTTCAAAAAATAATGATTTGATACATCAAATATTAATCCGGCGCGGCATAACAAAAGATGCGGATATCGTCAAATTTTTAAAGCCCAGCGTAAAGGAATACATGCCGAACCCGAATGTGCTGGCGGATATGGACAAGGCTGCCCGAATAATCGCCGATTCTGTGAAAAACGGTGAAAAAATCGCAATATATGGCGATTATGATGTCGACGGCATAACATCTACGGCTGTTTTTGTAAAATATCTGCGCGATCTGGGCGCGAATCCGATATGGCACCTGCCGACGCGCGAAGGCGAAGGATACGGCCTGAACATAAGCGCCATAAACGAGATAGCAAGCCAAGGCGCAAACCTCGTGATAACCGTGGATTGCGGAATCAGCGGCATGCAAGAGGTCGAGCATGCGAAAAAGCTGGGCATGCGGCTGGTGGTCACAGACCATCACTCGCCCGATGCATCGCTGCCGAATGCCGATGCGATTGTAAATCCAAAACGTCGGGACGACACATCGGGGCTTTCTTACCTTGCCGGCGTCGGCGTCGCTTTTCTGACTTTGGTCGCGATTAACCGCGAACTGCGCGCAACCGCGCAGACGGCGGAGGAAAAAAACCGCGTCGAAAGCATAAATTTGCTGAACTATCTGGATTTGGTGGCCTTGGGGACAATATGCGACACGATGCCGCTGGTCGGACTTAACCGCGCGTTTGTCGCCACGGGATTAAAAGTGCTGGGGCTACGAAACAATCTGGGATTGAGCGTTTTGATGGATGTCGCCGGTATAAAAAAGCCTTCCGTTTATGCGGCTGGTTTTGCAATCGGCCCACGTCTGAATGCGGCCGGCCGATTGGATTCTGCGGCGCCGGCGCTGGAATTGCTGCTGACTGACAATATTCTGATCGCGCGCGATTTGGCCGGCCGGTTGAATAAAATGAATCACGAGCGCATAGATATTCAGAATTCAATAATGCTGAGCGCATCGGATATTGCGCAAAAATGCTGCGAATCAGGCAAATGCAGCCTGTTTGTATGCGGCGACAACTGGCACGGCGGCGTCATGGGGATAATCGCCGGACGCCTGAAAGACAAATATAATCTGCCCGCGTGCGTGGCCACTAAATCAGACGGCGTCATAAATGGTTCCGGGCGCTCTATTCCGGGCGTTGACCTGGGGAAAATAATTCACGATGCTCTGGCTGCGGACGTGATCTCCGAAGGCGGCGGCCATTCCGCCGCCGCCGGGTTCACTTTATCCGCCGACAAAGAAGATGAGTTTTGCAAATTTCTGGAACAGTCGGTATGTGCTCAATTAAACGGCGAAGTTCCGGGTCATGAGCTTGTGGCGGATGCCGAATTGGACGCCGGCGGCGCCAATATTGAATTAATAGAAAAACTTTCCTTGCTGGAACCTTTCGGACAAGGCAATCCGGAACCGACCCTGATTCTGAACGGCGCAAGCCTAAGGGGCGCATCAACAATGGGAAACGGCGCGCATTTGCGCGGGACTGTCAGCACAAGCGCCGGAACCGCGCTGGCGTTTGTCGGATTTAATTTATCGGGAACGTCTGTCGGCGATTTTTTGCTGGACGATTCGAATACGAATACTAAAATAAAAATGCTGGGCAAATTGAAAGAGAACGAATATCAAGGCCGGGTGTCCGCGCAGTTTGTTTTGGAAGACATAGCCTTGTGATTGCAAATTAAAGAACAAAGGATTGGAAAAAATGATCAAGAAAATGAGTTTTGCAAAACTTGTCTTTTGCTCTTTATTCTTTTTTATCTCGCATGCGGCGCATGCGGCCGTTGACGAATCGCTTGTGGCGAATGCGGAGAAATATCTGAATTCCATCACGGGCCTGTCCGGCGGATTCACGCAGGTTGCGAATGGCAAGAAAGAATCGGGAACTTTTTCCATGCTGCGCCCGGGGCGCGTCCGGCTGGACTATGACGACATGCCGGTCCAGTTGATTTCGGACGGCAAGGATTTGTACTTTTTTGACAAATCGCTGGATCAGATAACAACGGTGCCGCTGACCAGCACGCCGGCCGGAATCCTGGTCAGGAAAAATATAAATCTGCGCAACGCGGATATAGCCGTATCAGACACCCTGCAAGGCAAGGACACTTTTTCGTTAAAAATGAATCTGCGCGGGAATGAGGGCGTCGGCAGCATGACGGTCGTGTTTGACCGCAATCCGGTAAAGCTGAATTCCTGGACGGTCGTGGACGCCACCGGAAGCAAGACGGAGGTCGCTTTCAGCGGCTTGAAAGAAAAAAGAGACTTTGGAAAGAATTATTTTCAAATCCAGCGACACAAGACGGTATCCGTGGCCGGCGGCGATTCGTATTACGAATAGGATTTCGGTCTTGCGGTTTTCGTTGCCGGATTTATGAATGCTGAGTTGCCAGATGAAAAAATTATTGGCTTTTTTATCGGATGTCAGATGCGGACTTGTGCTCTGCATTCTGCTGTGCATGCATGCCGGCGCGGGGTCGGGCGATTTTTCGTCTGATAAGAAATGTAAAATCAGCGGCGACAAACCTAATGCCCCGAAAGCATGCGGCGCGGCATGGCAAGGCGGAATGCTGTATGGGCGCGCCGATGGAATGGAGGTTTTTTATGACGGCAAAAAGATTTCCTTGAACGATGTCTTTGTCGTCGGATTTGGGCGCGACGCGCCAGATACGGTCAAATTGAGTTTCTGCAAGACCGGCTGCAAAGATTGCAAGGATTATTCCTATGCGATAGAAAAACGCAAGTATCGTGAACAAGAAATCAAAGTTCCCGACAAATACACCGAATACCCGCCTGAAATCGAAAAGCGAATCGCGCGCGAAAATGCGGAAATCGCCGCGGCTCGGTCTGGCGCGGCCGCCGACACCGCAACTTATTTCATGAATTTGCGCCTGCCGGAAAATCTGCATGATATCAGGATTTCCGGCGTGTACGGGTCTGGCAGGAAGTTTAACGGCCAGGTAAAATCGCCGCACAAGGGCGTTGATTGGGCCGCGCCGACCGGCACATTGGTTTATTCTTTCGCGCCCGGCCGGGTCGTCCTGGCTGCCGATCATTACATGAACGGCAAGATAGTCATCATTGCGCACGGACACGACATTACGACATCATACTTGCATTTTTCGAAAATAAATGTGAAAGTCGGGGATAAAGTCGGCTATGACACTGTTATTGGCGAAGTCGGCGGCACCGGACGCGCATCCGGCCCGCACTTGCATGCGCAGCTGAACTGGGGCTCGGTCGCGATAGATTTGGGCTTGTTCGTATTGGGCGAAAAGAAAAGCGATGAAAAATAATGTTCGGAATTAGTATTTGGGAATTTTTGGTGATAGTTCTGGTTGCATTGCTGGTGATTCCGGCATCGCAATGGCCCGATGTCGCTAAATTTCTGGCCAGATGCGTCAAGTTCATACGCAATCTTGTTTGGAAAATCACCGACGCGACCGAGCAAATCAAAGAGCGGGTAGAACGCGAATTGCCGATCGATCAGATTGTAAAAAAGACCACGGACGATATGCGCGCCGCATTTTCGACGCCGTTAAAGAAACGCGGGAAAAAGGATAAAAAATGAAAATCTCTGAAATATTGACTTTTTTTGACAAACAGGCCGCAATCATGCTGGGGACGCTTAATGAGGTTGGCGCACCTGAAATCCGGGCGCTAATCAACATCCGTAATAAGGATGTCGCCCCTCATCTGACCGATTTTTTCAAGCGAAATGAGCGTCTGTTGCTGATAACAAACACCCATTCCGATAAAATCGGCCAAATTCGTGCCAATTCGTCAGCGGCGCTGTATGCATTTGATCAGCAATTCAACGGGCTGTTGCTGACAGGCAAGGTTTTGGAGATTGCAGACAATGCTGTCAAAGACGCGCTTTGGGATGATTCTTGGAAGATGTATTATCCGGCCGGCAAAGACGGCGGCGACTTTTCTGTTTTGGAATTTATTCCGTCCGAATACAAGTCTTACGTTGACTTCAATGTGAACAAAGGGCAAGTGCGAGAATAATGCCTGAAAAGAAAATGACCCTTCTTCAGCATTTTGCAGAGCTTCGGCGGCGGCTGCTCTGGCTCTTGCTGATTTTTGCGGCCGCGTTTGGGCTGGGCTGGCTGATAGCGCCCGTATTGCAAGAATTTCTAACAACGCCGCTGATGTCGGTGTGGCCCGACGGCGCTATGCTTTACACAGGCCTGGCCGACGGATTGCTGATACAATTCTCGCTGGCGACATTGGTTGCCGCCATTGCCATAATGCCGGCTGTCTTATGGCATATCTGGGCATTCGCCGCGCCGGGTCTGCACGAAAACGAAAAGCGCTTTGTTTTGCCGATTTTAATCTTATCACCGGCGCTGTTTTTGCTGGGGGCCGCGTTCGCTTTTTATATATTATTCCCCGCGGCATTCAAATTTTTCGTTGAAATGAACCAATCTGAATATGTGCCGACAGTCATGCTGCCGGCCATGAAGGACTATTTGTCTTTTTCCATCGGACTGCTGAGAGTTTTCGGCATAGCTTTTCAACTGCCTTTGGTGCTGGTGTTGCTGAACAGACTGGGTGTTTTGTCCCGCAAACTTGTCATAAAAGCCCGCCGATACGCGCTTGTTGGGATTTTCGCGCTGTCCGCGATTTTGACGCCGCCGGATATTGTCTCGCAGTTTCTGCTGGCGCTGCCGATGTGGGCGCTGTTCGAAATCAGCGTGTTGTTTATGAAAAAAGACAAATGATTCAAATTCAAGGCGGCAAAGGCGCCGCCTTGGATAATTTATAACCATTTAAAATCCGATCGAGTTTATTTCTGACACTAGGTTATTGATTTCATTATTGATTGCATCAATTTCTCTCTGGATAGGAGGCGCAAAAGGACTGTCTTCTTTATATTCTTTCAGCTGTGATTTGCGCTCATTCAATCTTGTTCTCAGTTCTTTGATTTTCTGCTGCAAAGGCGCACGCTTTGCCGCCAAGGCGGCTTGTCGCTGGTTTTCAGCTTTCTCCGCGGCTTCTTTTGCTTCTTTTTCGGCGCGTTTTTCATCTTTTTCTGCCTGCTTCTCGGCTTTGGCCTTATTGTCAATTTCTTTTATGACGGCATTAAGATCTTCTATATACTGATTGTTTTCGGATATCTTATCATTGTTGGAATTCCAAACCTCGGTGCCGGCAGCCATTTGTTGTTGAAAAACTTCATCGCGATTACCGTTGTTTCGAAGTTCTCTGGCTTGCGTTGCCAGCTCTGTCTGCTCTTTTTCAATATTGCGGGTATCTTTCCGCAAATCTGAAATCATATTTTTCAAGTCTTTTTTTCTCTCCTTGTCCGAGGGCTGGTATGTAGGCATAGTAGACGCATTAATAAGTTTTGAGGGCTGATATGTAGGCACATTAATGGATATGCTTTGCAATGGCGGTGTTGGCATCGCCTGAATTTTCAGTTCCGCCGGCCTTGCAGTTTGCGATTCGGGGGGCTGTTCAACAGAAGGCTGTTGTGAAGGCGCATCATCAGTTTTGACCGGAGTATTGACATTTGCCTGAGGAGGAACCTTTACCGGTGTTGGCGACGCTGCGGGGACTTGCGGCACTGCGGGTGCATTTGCAACCGGCTGTGCCGTATTATGGGGCGACGGCTGGGGTTGAGGGGAAACAGGTTGCGGAGCCGCATTGTTATTCGCAATTGGCGGATTGGCGGGATTCGCCGGATTTGCAGTGGATTGACCGCCGCTTGTACCGCCGGATGTTGTTGGCGCCTGTCCTTGCGTGTTTTGCTGCGAATCTTGCCCTGCCGCAGATTCGGGCATTTTTTCCGCTATTTTATATATTCCGTTGTATAATAGCACGCAGTATTGATTTGATTTAGACAAAGTCATTTCACAAGCCGATCTTGCTTCGCTATCCGCCTTTGCCGCTTCCAACGCCTGCTTTTCCCGTATAAGCGATTCGCGTCTGATGCGGTCGTTTTCCTGAGATATTTCTTGTTCCTTGCTAGCAATCTGTTTGTTCAGATTACTGATTTTGGTCGCTTGGACTATATTCACAGTGCCCAGCACCGCGGTGCCGGCTAGTGTCGCGATGCCAGCGATCTTGAACCCATTCACGGATTTTGCGCATGATTCCAGGTCAGCTTGTTTTTTATCCCGTTCTGGCTTTAATTTCGATATTTCGTGTTGAAGCATCTGGATTTGAATGTCAACCGACGCCGCGAATGCGCCTTGGGCGCATAAAGCGAAAACAATGGAATAAAAGGCGGATTTTTTCATGATGTATTCCTTTATTGCTGTTTCAGCTGATTGAGCTTTTCTTTGTTATCGCCCAGTTCTTCTTTTTTATTCTTGATCGCGTTGCCTTGAACGATCGCGCCGATTCCGGTTCCCACCACGCCGATGCTGCCGACCACGGTGGCCGCCGTCCAGCCGGTTTTCTGCTTTTTGCACCGCGCCTGTTCCGCGTCGATCGCCGCAATCTGTTCTTTCAGCGCGTCGCGTTCTGCCGTTAATTGCACCAATAGAAATTCGGGTTCAATACTGTTTTGATTTTGAATCGATATGCCGGCCTGCGCCGCGCAAACGGCCAGAACAAGACAAACGGAAACAGATAGCTTTTTCATATAGAAACCTTTTTGTTTTGCGATACTGCAATTTGCCACCGAAACGCCAATAGCGTCAGGTGGTTGGAGGTTCTAAACAATCTTCATGAAATTGCGCCGCGCCTTCAATGTATAACGCAAGCCCTCCAACCGACGGTTGGAGCTTTTCGTCGCTTTCGACGCATGAAGAGAGGTTTAGATGCCTCAATGCGGAACAGAATCCCGCATCGGCATAAGTATATCACAAAATTCCCCCATGTTGAAATGGAAAATTTACGCATGTTATTCCCCGGCTTTGTTTGATTTGTTTTTTGTGATATAATTTTATTTATGAATAAAAGCAAAATCTTTGCCATTTGCTATGCGCTATTTACGCTATGCGCCGGCGCGGGGTGCGATTTGCAGCCAAAGATAGCTTCGCTGCCCGATTCTGTCGGCGACTTTATCTCATCGCGTTATCCCGCATTGCTGGCCGACCCCGAAAAGGAAGCGGAAATATATAATTCCGCCGCAACCGACTACGGAGTCTATGCGTCGCCCGAACTTTACGGCACCGACAACGTTGCCGACTATGTCTTGTATTCCAGCATTGACGATTATACATTAAAGCCGGAAAGCTCGGTAATGTGGGAGCCCTTGGTTTTGACAAGCGACGGTTCCGCAGATTATTTGAAAATACCTGATCGCGAATCTGGCGCGCCGACGGAAATAAGAGTTGAAAAAGGCGACACTCTTTATTCATTGGCTAAAAAGTATTCGCTCTCTGTCAACGAGCTGGCTGAAATGAATAATTTATCCGCACCTTATGCGTTGGCCATAGGACAAAAATTAAAGCTTGCAAAAAAAGCCGCCGCAGTCGAATCGGGCGCGGCGCCGATTCCAACACTTATTGCCGCCAAGGTGGAAATAGAAGAAATAGCCGTCGGGACGGGCGACACACTTTATTCGCTTTCTAGAAAATATTCCATACCAATCAATGATCTGGCGGTCATGAACAAATTGTCCGCGCCTTTTGCATTAAAGGTCGGACAAAAGCTGAAAGTGCCGAAGCTAAAAGCCGCCCCGGACAAGCCGCAGACAACATCGAAAGTCGTCCAGGCGCCAATCGAGCCCAAGTCGTCCGCGCCTTTGGAAAAGCCAAAAGAAAAAATCTCTTCGGATCCGACAAAAGCGCTGCCAACTATTGCCGCGCGTTCTTCTTCGAAGTTCAGCTGGCCTGTCCGCGGGAAAATTTTGTCCGCTTTCGGCGCAAAATCAAACGGGCTTTACAACGACGGAATTAATATCATCGCAAAACAAGGCGACAAAATCGCCGCTGCGGAAAACGGAGTGGTCGCCTACGCCGGCAATGAAGTGAAAGGAATGGGAAATTTGGTGATTATCCAGCACTCTGGCGGCTGGATGACAGTTTACGCCCACATGGATAAAATGTCGGTTCGCCGCGGCGTCAAAATAACGGTAGGACAGCAAATCGGAACAGTCGGACAGACCGGCAAAGTGGACAAGCCTCAGCTGCACTTTGAAATCCGCAAAGGCACCAAGGCTTACGACCCATCGTCATATTTAAAAAAATAATGCCAATACATTGTGTATATACATAAATATGTAAGCATATCTTTGTTTGTCTAATTATGCGGGGGCGTTTGTCGAATAAGAAAAACTTGCAATTTGTTGAAAAATGTATATAATCGGCAAGACTTTTATAAGACCCGGGTGCGTAGCTCAGTTGGTAGAGCAACTGACTCTTAATCAGTGGGTCTGGGGTTCGAATCCCCACGCGCCCACCAAGTTCAAACCGCCGCAATCGCGGCGGCAAAACTTGAATACCTCTCTCATTGGGGCGGGGAACCCGCCCCAAACCCCACCCTGCTTCGGCCTGTTCGCTATGCTCACAGGCATTCAAACCCCGAGCCCCGAAAACAGCGCCGACCGTAAGTCGGAATAGCTCCTGGCGACGGACGCGCAGTAGCTAGTGCAATTGTCCGCGCAATTAGACGAGGAGCTGTCGCCGGCGAAGACCCACGAACCCCACACAGAACCCAAGTCTGTTCCGTACATCCTGCACCAACAATACTGTCCGACGCTGGAATTAAATGTTGGATTTCCTGCAACAGCAACACTTCCAGGTGTAGCAGAGCAACCGCTGGCGCCGTAAAATAATCTTACATTGCTGCCGGTGCAGCCAAAAACAGCCCAGCCGCCTGTGTAGAAGGTGCTTGTATAACCACTGCACGAAGTCGGACTTGTCGGTGTTGAAGAATAACACGCATAACCTGTTGCGCCATTCGCCGTGCTAACCGACACCGCAACAGCCATAATCATGCACAAAATTGTACATAACAAACCACCCTTTGGATTAGGCATATCGGGGGGATTAAAATGTCGCAGAAATCAAGGATTTTTAAAAATAAAAAAACGCCGAAAATAAACGGTGGTTTGGATTAGGCATAGTTTTATAGAACTTTTATGGCCATATTATGCGCTGTTTTCAGACTGTTGTCAATTGAGAAATTGTCCCCCTTGGTAAAGAGGGACTAATCCGAACGTGGGGTTAGCCCCTCTTGATAAAGAGGGGAGAAAAGCTGGGAGCTTGCGCCAGCCAAGCGACCCAAGCTTTTCAGGGAGATTTCTGGTTAAAGGTTGGCACTAATAGAATTTGGTTTATACGAAGGATTTATTCTTAATAATAAAAAAACAAATATTCTTTTCTTATAAACAAAAATACAAAGAAAAATCTTCTCTGTTATAATTAAAAAGAAATCTCCCCGCTTTTCCGGCAATCAAGCTTGCTCGTAAAACCTCCCCTCTTTATCAAGAGGGGCACAACTCCCCGCAAGCTCGGATTTGTCCCCCTTGGTAAAGGGGGACAGAGTTTATTGGCGAGCACAGCGAGCCTAGAAACTCTTGGGGGAT
>JAITJD010000005.1 GCA_031279085.1 Rickettsiales bacterium
CAGCCGGCCACAACCTGGCCGCCGACACTGCAACTGATATCTTCAAATCCGCCCTTGACCTGGTTCTTCTTTATGACATTGCTGGTTATCAAGCCGCCGGCCGTGCCCAATACCACGCCCGCGACGGAATCCGATATCAGGCGCGATGTGTTGAACTTGCCTTCCGCATCCTTCCATACGCTGGAATCAAAGCCAGTTTGTATATCCTGAATGTTTTTGTACGCGGATTTGATTGTCGCGATTGAATCGTCTATTTTTACTTTGAGCGCCGCTTCTTCTTTTTCAGCTTTCTGGCGCGCTTCTTCCTGACGTCTTTCCTCTTCTTGTCGCGCGAGAGCCGATTCTTTTGCTGTTTGTTCATTCAGCTTGTCTTTGCAAATCTTTTCCAGCCTTTCGTATTCGCTGATAAAGTTCTTGAACTGATACTCATTGCGTTTTCCCGCGTTTTCTGGCTTGCAGTATTCAAGAATTTGATCGATTGCGGATATGACAGTTGTTTCATGAGAACATTCGCCGCTTTTTTTCTCGCGCAGTTCGGCAATTTTCCCGTCGCTGCAAATAAATTCAGAATCCAACGGAGCGGGCGTTTTAATATTTGGCATGCATTGCCTGCTATTCGCGTCGAATTTTGTGTCCGCGGCCAGACACACGCAGCTGCTTCCGTTCCAATAAGCAATGGAACTGGGGACATAACAGCATGCCTTGCCTTCTGAGCTTGCGCGGGCGTTAAGGCAGTTTTGCAAACTGCTGATGCCGCCAGACGATGTAGGGTTTGAAGCGGAACTTGAACCTGGTTCTTCTTTTACAGGATTTTTATCCGGAACTGTATTAAATATGCAACCAATTGAAGGTCCATTTGAAAATCCTGTATCCCCAATTTTACGGACATCTCCGCTTGACACACATACTGACCTTTCCCCCATTTCTAACTTTTTGCCCGAACAAGAATTCTTATCATTACACCAACCGATGTTTACTTGTTTGAAAAAGTCGCCACTCCGTTCTATGACGCACTGTTTTGCCTTAATAGTTACGCCGTCGGAAGTATAATATAAGAAAACGCCATTATCCACATCGCCTTGGTCATCATCACACTCAAAGACATGTTTATCAATTGCAAAAAAATATTCATTCGAATTGAGCCCCTCACCTAAATTTGTAATTCCGCTTCTATGTTTTATTGCCTGAAATTGCCCGGCATAACCATCAGCAGCAATTCCAATGATTGAAATTATCACTGAAACAAGCAAAATTCTTTTCATTATATCCTCCATTTTAAAAACCACCAAGGAATTTTGGTGGCAGGAGGTTCATAACTATTTCTGAATGAATATAGCGATATGCTTTCAATATATAACATATCCCTCCTGCCCGTGCAGGAGGCGTTTTCGTCCGCTTGGACGCATTCAGAAACGGGTTATGAAGCCCCATTGCGGAAAGAACTCCGCAACGCAGGTATTATAACAGAAAATTATCATCAAATAAACAACTAAATTTAAACACCGCGCTTTATTATCAGCTTGCGCCCGCCGCCGAAGTCAGTTAAAAAAACATGAATCGCATCTTTTGGCAGATGCGCGGCGGCGATTTCCGGCCATTCTATCAAGACTATGTCGTTCTCGACCGCATGCGGCAATCCGATTTCCACCAGCTCGGATTCGTCCTCCACGCGGTACAAATCAAAGTGCGAAATGCCGTCGTAATTCTGAACCAGTGTGAAAGTCGGGCTGGGGACGACGGTGTCCGCGCCGCGCAGAGCTTGAACAACCGCGCGCGCGATTTCTGATTTTCCCGCGCCCAGCGCGCCGTGCAATGCGACGGTTTGCGGCGCATGCAGGGTTTTTGCGAACCTGGCGGCCCAGGCGCGCGTTTCATCAATGTCTTTCAGAATAATTTCCATTTTCAATCGCCCCATGCTATGACACCAGCAGCAAATCGTCTTCCATTCTGCGGATCGCGTCGCGCAGCTCGCCGGCTTCCTCAAATTCCAAATTCTCGGCGGCTTTGCGCATTCTCGCCGTCAAAGCCTTGATTTCCCTGCGCAATGATTCCGCATCCATCACCCCGTCTTTGCTATACACAAACTTGCGTTTTTTATCCGTCTTTTCTTCTTTGTCGCCAATTTCATCAAACACCGCCTTGACGACAGATTTCGGCGTGATGCCGTGCTTTTCGTTATAAGCGATTTGCTTTTCGCGGCGGCGCGATGTCTCGTCCAAAGCGGCGCGCATGGAATCGGTGATTTTATCCGCGTACAGAATAACGCGGCCGCGGCTGTTCCGCGCGGCGCGGCCGATCGTCTGAATCAGGCTGCGCGCGCTGCGCAGAAAGCCCTCCTTGTCCGCGTCCATGATCGCGACCAGCTCGCATTCGGGCACATCCAGCCCTTCGCGCAGCAAGTTGATTCCGACCAGCACATCGTATTTTCCCAGCCGCAGCTCCCGCAATAATTCTATTCTTTCCAGAGTCTCGATCTCGCTGTGCAGATATTTTGCGCGGACGCCGTTTTCAGTCAGGTAATCCGTCAATTGCTCGGCCATTTTTTTTGTAAGAGTTGTTACCAAAACGCGGCCGGCGATTTTTTTAACCTCGTCCAGCAAGTCATCAACCTGGTGCCGCGTCGGGCGCACATCGCATACGGGGTCCAGCAATCCCGTGGGACGTATCACTTGTTCGGCCACAATTCCGCCGGCCTGGCTCATTTCCCAATCCGCCGGCGTCGCGGATACGAAAATAGTCTGGGGACGCAGAGCGTCCCATTCGTCAAAAGTCAGCGGCCGGTTGTCGATGCAGGCGGGCAGACGAAATCCGTACTGCGACAAAGTCTCCTTGCGCGCGCGGTCGCCGCGCGCCATGGCTGAAATCTGAGGCACGGTCACATGGCTTTCGTCAATGAACAGAATCGCGTCTTTTGGCATGTATTCGAACAGTGTCGGTGGCGGCTGTCCTGGCGCGCGGCCGGACAAATACCGGGAATAATTCTCAATCCCGCGGCAGGCGCCGGTATTTTCCATCATCTCTATGTCAAAGTTCACGCGTTCGCGCAATCTTTGCTCTTCCACATACTTCATATTTTCGCGAAAATATTCCAACCGTTCCGCCAAATCTTTTTTTATCTCTGCAATCGCCTGCAAAACTGTCGGCTGAGGCGTCGCATAGTGAGTGTTCGGATACACGGCGATTCTGTCCAGCCGCCTGATTTTGCCGCCGGTCAGAGTGTCGAATTCCCATATTTCTTCCACTTCGTCGCCAAAAAAAGAAATCTTCCACGCGCGATCCACCGAATGCGATGGAAATATATCCAGATTGTCGCCGCGCGCGCGGAAATCGCCGCGCCCGAAAGCGACATCATTGCGCTTGTACTGAATGCCGACAAGCCCGCGCATGACACTTTTCGCATTCACCTTGTCGCCCGCTTTCAGAATCATCTTCATGCCGGAATATTGCTCCGGACTGCCCATGCCGTAGATGCACGACACCGACGACACGACTATCACATCCCGCTCTTCCAGCATGGCGCGGGTCGCGCTGTGCCGCATTCTGTCCAGCTGCTCGTTTATAGACGAATCCTTGTCAATGTATGTATCCGTCGTCGGCAGGTATGCCTCGGGCTGGTAATAGTCGTAATAAGATACAAAATATTCGACATGATTTCTTGGAAAAAAGGATTTCATTTCTGTGTAAAGCTGCGCCGCCAGTATCTTATTGGGCGCCATGATCAAGGCCGGGCGGCCCTGGCGCGCAATGATGTTCGCCATGGAAAAAGTCTTGCCCGAACCGGTCACCCCCAGCAAAACCTGAGATTTGCGGCCGTCGTCCAACCCTTGGGACAGTTCTGCAATCGCCCGCGGCTGGTCGCCTGTCGGCTTGTATTCGCTTTTAAGATCAAATATTCTTTCTTTCATTCAAACGGCAATTGTCGCGGATTATTTTTTTTACTGTCATTTGGTAGTATAATTCATTATAATAAAATATCAAGGACACCAAGGTAAACATGCAGGTTTCCGAATTCAAGGGGAGCCAGGAGAGTGAGATTATGAAGCCAAGGTACAAGCGGCGATTGTTTTGGTCGTGCTTATCGTTTGCCGCCATTTTCGGACTCGCCGTTATTTTGGCGCCGCCTTTCATAAGCCTCGACAAATTGAAACCTAAAATAGAAGCCTCCCTGGCGCAGCAAACGGGAATGGCCGCAAAAATCAACGGGAATGTGAATTTCAGCCTGCTGGGCGGCGCAAAGATTGTCATTCACGATGTGGCGCTGGAAAACGGCAGAATAAGCAGCGCTTTGATTTCCGTGCCGATGTCGGGGCTGCTCAATCTTGACCGCGCGCCGCTATCCGGCAAAATTCTGATACACGGCGCGAATTTCAACATAAGCGGGCTGACTCCGCCAGCATTTGAAAACGAGATCGTTTTCAGGCATTCAACCGTAAATTTTATGGGCAGGGATTTTGAAATAATCCAAGGCGCTTTGTCGAACGGACTGCTGCGGGGCATAGTCCGCGTCAACGGCCACAAGTATGAATTCAACGCGCTTAATGGAGAATTTCACATCAGCAACAAAAACAATCTTCTGAATATTTTCGGAACGCTTTATTCCGACGGTTCCGCGCGCGGCCGGCTGCTTATAGACACGAAAAACATAAACGAATTGTTTGAGTTCAAAGAACCCATGGTAAGAAAGCGCGTGAAGCTGAGTTCGGATTTTGAATGGAACGGCGGTCGCGGATTTAAGTTTCACAATATCCAAGCCGAAAATTTCAGCGGGAATATAGAATTATTCGACAACGGACACCGAAAGATAGAACTTCGTTCGGACAACCTGGACTTTGACTTTTCATTCCTGCTGGGCAGAACAGGCATTTTCGACGACACCGAATTCAATCTTGATTTTCGCGGGAACTTGAAAATCGCAAATAAAATCTTCAAGCATATAAAAATCGACGCGCTCGGAACCATTTTTTCGCCGCATCTGCGACCGATGATTCAAATACGAAGCATCACTGCCGACGACATGGTCATAAGCGGCGGCGCTATAACAGAAAACGGGGCGGAAAACATGCACATACAGCTTGATTTCGGCGGCAGGCGGGCATCTTGCGTTTTCTCCGGCGCGCCGGAAGACTGGAATTGCTCCGAATTCAAATACGGCGATATTTCCGGCAGTTTTTCAGTGAAAGACGGCAGATTCGAAGCCTTTATAAGTTCGGACAAAAAAATGCCGGATATTCGGGACTTGCGCGAGATGTCGGAACTTATCGGATATCATGGAAACATAAGCTTTCAGTTCAGCGACATCGGCGGAGATTTGCACATCGACAAAAAACAATCTGTTCCGTCTTATAAGTTCGCAAGGAATAAAAATTTGAATTGGCTGGGACGAGACCTGCATTTTATGCCGAAGCACATGATGGGCGCGTCGGGCGATTTTTACTGGGACGACGAGGGCATGCATTTTGAGCCGCATTCCAAAAGATGGAAATTATCCGCCGGCAGAAATTCTTTTTACTTAACCGGAAAAAACGCCAGGGATTGGCTTCCGGGCCTGGACTTGCAGTCCATAAATGATTTCGAATACGAAATATCCGGCAATTACATGAAGGGCAGCATTTCAAATCTTGAAATAAAAATCGCCGGACATACATTCCGTGGCGCTTTCGACGGGGACGGAATCACACTGGAAACAGACCTGCTGAACATAGATTCTTTCATCAGCCAGGACTTTATAGACGACTACGAAGAATTGCAATTCTTGTCCAATGCGCCGATTCTGCTGCCTTTCTCGTTCGGGCTTAACATTTCGCTGTCGGCGGACGCCCTGATTTACAACGGCGAAGTTTTTAAAAATTTTGTGTATGTGCTCAAATCCGGCGCGCAGAGCTTTTCGATAACAGACAGTCTGCGCGGAAATCTTCTGGCCGCGATAACGAAGAAAAAAAACAAATACGATGTCAGGATTCAGTTGAACAAGTTTGCCATCAGCGGCGGTTTGCTGTCGTCGGGCATGCCGGCGAATCTTGCGAATACGATGATAACCGGACGGGCGGAATTGTCGACATTCGGGCAGATAGCGTATGATATATGGTATAATCTGGCCGGCTCGCTGGATATGTCTTTCGAAGGCGGGGAAATAATCGGGCTGGGCACGGACGGCTTTTACGAGGCGGCGCAGAAGATCACGACATTAAATTCAGAATCCCTGCTTGCGTCCGCGCTGGACGGCGGATTGTCTAAATTAAAGAATCTCCGCATTGTCGGGGAATATGAAAACGGAAATTTTGCGACGACCGAGCCCTTTATCCTATCCATGCGGCATACCGACGCGACAGGCGATTTGCAGATAAAAGACGGCAGAATGGCCGCGCGGATAAATCTGGTTCTTCGCGGAACATCGCCGGATCCCGCGCCGATATCCATTATAGTGCAGCCCGACGGCGGGCGCGGATATTCTTTGTCCCAAATAATGATTGACTTTGACCCCGATTTTTTCCGCGACTTTGTCGCGACGCATGGAAAGTTCTGACAGCCGCTATCTTTTTCTGCCGCCGATGGACAGCATTCTGTCCGCGCCTATAATATCCGCGCGGCGCCCCGCAAATATGCGAGCTACGAACTCTTTCATTCCGCCGGCATTGTCGTAAATGTATGGCGCGCGCAGGACATCGCCGCGCTTGGAAAGCCTGTCCAGATCGTATTTTGCAAAATTCTTTTCCAGAATATAAGACTGGTACGGCGTAAGATGCATCTGCCAGCATAAGAACCGGACTTTTTCAACCGACATGCAAACCTCCTTTTACACAAGGAATTATACATCGGTCAAAGCCGGATTTTAAATAAGCTTATATTCACATCGGAAACGGGGGCGCTTTTTCAACCTTTTTTGCGCACCTGGATATGGACTTCGCGCAATTGTTGCTCCGTCGCCTCGCGCGGCGCGCCCAGCATCAAGTCTTGGCCGCGCTGATTGGTCGGGAATGCGACGACTTCGCGCAGGTTCGGTTCATTCAGCATGATCTGCACCAGGCGGTCTATGCCGAACGCGCATCCGCCGTGCGGCGGCGCGCCGTATTGGAACGCGGCATACATTCCGCCGAACTTTTCCTTGACGATTTCTTCGCCGTATCCGGCGATTGCGAAAGCCTTTATCATCGTTTCCGGGTTATAGTTGCGCAATCCGCCCGAGCAAATTTCCGCGCCGTTCAAAACCATGTCGAATTGATTCGCCTTGATGTCCAGCGGAACCCCGTCCAGCGAGCCTTTGGGCAGACTGAACGGATTATGCCCGAAATCAATCTTGCCGGTTTCTTCGTTAACCTCGTACATCGGGAAATCTTCAACCCAGCAAAAGCGGAATTCCAGAGGGTCGATTAATCCCAAATCTTCGCCCAGCCTGGCGCGCAGTTTGCCCGCGGCTTTGGATGCGGCCGGCGCGGAATCGCATACAAAGAACAGCGACGAATTTTCGCCGGCGATTTCCTTTAATCTCGCAATGCGCGGCGCGTCCAGTTTTTTTGCAACCGGGCCTTTGGCTTCTTCGGCGAATATTATATATCCCAATCCGCCCAGCCCCAGTTCTTTGGTCGCGTAATCGCCCAGCTTGTCAAACCAGCTGCGCGGCCGGTCGGCAGATTTTGGCGCGGGGATCGCGCGCACGACTGCGCCGGCTGCAACAGCGTCGGCAAATATTCCGAAATCAGACCCGCGAAAGATTTCCGTAGCATCGGAAATTATAATAGGATTGCGCAAATCCGGCTTGTCGGTGCCGTATTTCAGCATTGCTTCGTCAAACGAAAAGTGCGGGATTTCAGCTGCGGCTTTCGCATTCGGAACAAACTCGCGAATCAGCGCGGGCATCAGCTCGTCGCCGACGGCTTGGATATCTCGCAAATCAGCAAAGGACATTTCCAAATCCAGCTGATAAAATTCCAGCAGCCTGTCCGCGCGCAGGTCTTCGTCGCGAAAGCACGGCGCGATTTGGAAATAGCGGTCGAATCCTGATATTTGCAGCAGCTGCTTGAATTGCTGCGGCGCCTGTGGCAAGGCATAAAACATGCCGTGATGATTGCGCGACGGGACAATGTAGTCGCGCGCGCCCTCGGGCGAAGGCACGGTGAGAATCGGGGTTTGGAATTCCGAAAATCCCATGTCCCACATTTGGTCGCGCAGGAACTTCATGACACGGTTGCGGAACAGAATGTTTTTGTGCAGCGATTCGCGCCGCAGGTCGATATAGCGGTATTTCAGGCGCAAATCTTCCGCGACATTGCCGTCATCTCCGAACACTTGGAACGGCAGTACATCTGAATTTGTCAGGATTTCCCAAGAATCGGCCTTGACTTCGATTTCTCCGGTCGGGATTTTTCCATTGATTGCGGCCGCATCGCGAGCAACGACCGCGCCGCGAATAGTGATGACTGATTCCGGGTGTATTTTTTCAAGGGATTCGTCGCCGCCGTCAAACACGATCTGGGTGATTCCGTAATTGTCGCGCAAGTCTACGAACAGCAGGGCGCCGTGGTCGCGCTTGCGGTGCACCCAGCCGGACAGCACGACGAATTCGCCCAGGTTGGCGGCGTTCAATTCGCCGCATGTATTGGTTCTGTATTTGGATTTCAAGGATAGCATTCTGACACCTTTTTTGTTTTAATCCGGAACCAGGGGCGATGGATTTGCATCGCGGTGCCACCCTGTTTTATCGCTTTTCAATGATATCGGGCTATCCGGTTGTCAATCGGGTCATGGCCGTGCAATCAATTGTTGTCGTGCTAGTTTTACACTGATTTCGCCAGATTTCAAGTTTAATTTAATACGGCTCGGACGATTTTTTGCCGTATTGATAATTCCGATAGAATTAATGCTCGCCGATTGCTGAGAACAGCGCGATTCGGAATTTTGAGTTGTTTATAAAGCTGCTGACGCAGTTGGATGTGCAAGCCTCTTGGCAAACAGCCGCGCCGCCGTAGGTATTGCGGAACACGAAATGCTGCGAAGACACAACGGAGATGCCGTTTATCGAATGTATTTTGCAATAGCAATTTGCACCCGCCGCAGATGTCGCGGGCGAACAGCTGGTGCATGTCTGAGCCACAGGATCAGCATAAGAGCCGGCGCCGCCCGTCCCGCTGCAATATCCGCCCATGACAAAGTTTGTCACAGCTGCGCCGTTAATATCGCCGCCAGTGCACCCGGATACAGCGATTTCATCAACGTTTGATGTTGCTGTATGTGACGGGCACGATGACGGCGGAGCGAGCGAGATAATAACGCAATCAGTTTCTGCCGTTGCGCCGGTGCCGGCGGTATAATATCCAGCAGCGCAGGCCGTCGCGTTGTTCGTGCCCTCGGGGCAATAGCTGCCCACAGGGCAGACATCGCAGCTCACA